>CALFYL010000297.1 GCA_937952135.1 uncultured Planctomycetia bacterium | reverse complement strand
CGCGGCCGCGTCAGCGCATGCTCTCGTAGGGCAGGTGCGTGTCGGCGAACACGTGCCAGAGCGAAACGTGGTCGTCCTTCGTCTCCGCGCGGATCGCGATCGGGATGCGCCACGCGCGGTCCTCGCGGCCGTGGTAGCTCGCCGACGCGTGTCCGAGCACGAGCGCGCCGCCGACCGCGGGCTGCTCCTTGTCGATCTCGATGCGGTAGTCGGGGAAGGTGGCGAAGTAGTTGCGCCAGCCCATCATCAGCGACTCGCGGCCCTCGAAGCGCTTGCCGTGCGAGTCGACGAACACGACGTCCGGCGCCAGCGTGTCGGCGACGGCGGCGGCGTCGCGCCGGTTGATGGCTTCGATCGTGCGCCGGACCAGTTCGATGGGCTCGCTCATGGCCGCGAGTATACGGAGCCGGTGCGCGAGCGCGCTCGGTCAGTAGCTCGGCGGCGGCGCGGGCTTGTTCGCGACAAGGCTCTCGATGCGCTCGCGCACGGCCGCGTCGAGCTTCGGAAGCACCGCGAGCGCGCCGAGGTTCTCGCGCAACTGGCTCGCGCTCGTGGCGCCCAGGATCACCGTGCTCACGTTCGGGTTCGCGAGGCACCACGCGATCGCGAGCTGCGCCGTCGTCGCGCCGAGCTCGCGCGCGAGCTTGCCGAGCTCGACGGCCTTGCGCACGCGCTCCTTGCCCTGGGCGCTCTCGAGTTCGTCGCGCAGCCACTTGTACTCCGGCAGCGCCATGCGCGAATCCTTCGGCACGCCCTTCTCGTACTTGCCCGACAGGATGCCCGACGCGAGCGGCGACCAGATCGTCGTGCCGAGCCCGCACGTTTCGTACAGCCTCGCGAACTCGCGCTCGACCTTCTCGCGCACGAACAGGTTGTACTGCGGCTGCTCCATCGTCGGCGGCGTCGCGCCGAGCGCGCGCGCCACGCCGTGCGCCTCCGCGATCTGCTCCGCGCTCCACTCCGAAGTGCCCCAGTACAGCACCTTTCCCGCCAGCACGAGCTCGTGCATCGCGCGCACGGTCTCTTCGATCGGCGTCTCGAGGTCGGGGCGATGGCAGAAGTACAGATCGAGGTACTCGACCTGCAGCCGCTGCAGCGCCGCGTCGCACGCCTCGCGCACGTGCTTGCGCGAGAGCCCGCGCTGCGTCGGCTGCTTGCCGCCCCAGAAAACCTTCGACGACACCGTGTACGTGTCGCGGCTCCAGCGAAGCGCCCGGAGCGCGCGGCCCATGATGCGTTCCGAGTCGCCGGCCGCGTACACCTCGGCGTTGTCGAAGAAGTTCACGCCCGCGTCGTAGCTGAGCTTCATCAGCTCGACCGCGGCCGCGTCGTCGACCTGGTTCTTGAAGGTGACCCACGAACCGAACGACAGCGCGCTCAACTGGAGCCCGGACTTGCCCAAACGGCGGTATTCCATGCGCTCACGCTACACTTCGCGGCGCTCGATGGAATCGTCTTCGCCTGCCCAGCGCTACCCCGACGGCGTGCTCGACGTGCGCCGCCTTTCGCGCACGCCGTACGAAGAGGGCCGGCGGCTGCAGCTCGAGCTCCTCGAGCGTCGGATCGCGGGGGAGTGCAGCGACGTGCTCGTGCTGTGCGAGCACGATCCGGTGATCACGGTCGGGCGCGGAACGGAGCTCGCCGACGTCGCGGGCGCGAAGCTCCCGATCGTCGAAGTCGAGCGCGGCGGCGAGGCGACGTACCACGGCCCGGGCCAGCTCGTCGCGTACCCGATCTACGCGCTGCCGCCGTCGCGCCGCGATCTGCACCGCTACCTGCGCGACCTCGAGGAGGTCGTGATCCGCGTGCTCGCGGAGGTCGACGTCGAAGGCCGGCGCGTCGACGGGCTGACCGGGGTGTGGATCGGCGAGAAGAAGGTCTGCTCCATCGGCGTCGCGGTGCGCCGTTGGGTGACGTGGCACGGGCTCGCGCTCAACCTCGCGTCCGACCTCGGGGCCTTTGCGCAGTTTCGGCCCTGCGGCCTCGACGCGAGCGTGATGACGAACGTGGCCGAGCATGTCGAGCTTCCGCCGACGCGGCTGCTCTTCGAAGTGCTGCTGGTGAAGCACTTCTGCGAGCTCTTCGAGCTCTCGCTCCCGCCGCTGCCGCCCGCGCCGGCGCCCGATCCGCGCGCGCTGCCCCTGTTTCCGCAGTAACGGCCGCCGTTTCCGCGGCAGCGGACTCGCTTGTTCCGGCGCGGCGCGGTCCGCGAGGCGAAATATTTTCCGCTCGCGCGGTTCTCTGGAGTCCGAGCTGAGGTTTGGACGATCTCCAGGCCGTCCTCACCCGCGAGCGAACACCTCGCGTCCTTTCGCCATGGCCGACTCCCACCACGACCCCGTGCTCGACCCCGCAGCTCTGGACTCCCTGCGAGCCCTCGGCGGCGACGACGAACCGGGTCTGTTCCTCGAAGTCATCGAGCTCTACCTCGACGACTCGGCTACGCACGTCGCCAATCTGCGCTCGTCGCTCGAAGCGAACGACTTGCGGCTGCTGGAGCGCACGGCGCACACACTCAAGTCCTCGAGCGCCAACGTCGGCGCCCTGGGCTTCTCGAAGTTGTGCTTCGAACTCGAGCAGATGGTTCGCAACGCGCAGCTCGACGCCGCGCCGAGCCTGGTGGCCGCCGCCGAAGCGCAGTTCGCGCTCGTTCGCGAAGCCCTGCGCGCCACCAAGGCCTGATGCTCCCGGCGCGGAACCGATGAAGGAGACCCAACTGGACGAACTCAAGCTCACCGGGGCGCTGCCGTCGCCCACGGGAGTGGGCTTGTCGATCCTCGAACTCACCCGGGGCGAGGACTACGCGATGGGCGACATCACGCGCGCCATCCAGTCCGACCCCGCGTTGACGGGACGGATCATCAAGATCGCCAACAGCGCGGGTTTCGCCGGCTCGCACTCCGTCACCAGCGTCGCCCAAGCGGCGATGCGGCTCGGCGTCCGGTCCGTCCGCAACGTCGCCCTCGGCTTCACGCTCGTCACCGGCAACCGCGGCGGATCGTGCGTCGGCTTCGACTACGAGAGCTATTGGGCCCGCTCGCTGGCGATCGCGGTGCTCTCGCAGCGCCTCGCCGAAGCACTTCGACTCGCCGCACCCGCCGACGCCTTCACCTGCGGGCTGCTGAGCGAAATCGGCGTGCTCGCGCTCGCGAGCATCCATCCCGACCGCTACGCGCAGCTCCTCGAGCGCCGCAAGGCCGAGCCGGGCACGGATCTGCTCCACCTCGAGCAGGAGATCTTCGACCTCGATCACTGCGAGCTCGCGGCGGCGATGCTCGCCGACTGGCGGCTGCCCGAATCGTTCTGCTACGCGGTCTCAGCCTTCGAGCGCCGCGACCCGTACTCCGGCGCTCCGAGCGAACCCGCTCGGCGCATGGTGACGCTCGTGCGCGCGGCGTCGGTCGTCTCGGAGATCTGCTTCTTCGGCGACGGCCACGACGAGCGCGCGAAGGAGCGCATCGCGGCGCTGCTGGCGGAGATCGGCCTTTCCGCCGAGGAATTCGAGCGTTTGAGCTCGGCGGCGCTGCTCGAGTGGAAGGAGTGGGGGCGCGCGTTGCAGATCCCCACGGACCGCGAGGTCCATCCCACGGAGCTCGTCGAGGAGGCGAAGCGCGTCCTCGAGGTGCCCACCGATACGCAGATCAAGCGCGTCGGCGTCGAACGCAAGGGACTGCGCATCCTGGCCGTCGACGACGACCCGGTCTCGCTCCGCATCCTCGAGCACCACCTCACGCGCGACGGCCACCAGGTCGTGCGCGCGATGAACGGCCGCCAGGCGCTGATCATGGCGCTCGAGTCGGCCCCTCAGATGGTCGTCACCGACTGGAACATGCCGGAGATGGACGGCTTGGAGCTCGCCAAGTCGCTGCGCCGCTCGAACGAAGCGCGCGGCACGTACATCCTGCTCATCACCGGCCGCGAAGAGGAAGACCGCGTCGTCGAAGCCTTCGACTCGGGCGTCGACGAGTACGTGGTCAAGCCGTTCAACCCCAAGATCGTGCTGGCGCGCGTGCGCGCGGGCCAGCGCATGATCGAGCTGCGCGAGCAGGTCGAGCGCGACCGCCAGTTGCGCGACCGCCAGGTGGCGGAGATGGCCGTGCTGAACCGCAAGCTCGAGGCCGCGGCGATGACCGATGTGCTCACGAAGCTGCCGAACCGGCGCTTCGCGATGCGCAAGCTCGAAGACGAGCTGGGCGGCGCGCTCGCGACGTCCGCGCCGCTGTCGGTGATCATGATCGACATCGACCACTTCAAGCAGGTCAACGATCGCTTCGGGCACGACATGGGCGACCTGGTGCTCCGCGAGACGGCCACCGTGCTGCGCAACACGACGCGCAAGGGCGACTACGTGTGCCGCCTCGGCGGCGAGGAGTTCCTCGTGATCTGCACGAAGGCTTCGCTCGCGCAGTGCGCCATGACCGCCGAGCGCATCCGCGCCGCGATCGAGGAGAACGTCATCGGCTTCGGCTTCGACCGCGCGGTCACGATCAGTGCTGGAGCGGCGTCGCTCGACTGCGGCGCGAACACGGTCGACGAGCTGCTGAAGATCGCCGACCAGCGCGTCTACGCCGCGAAATCGGGCGGACGCAACCGCGTCTCGTCGAGCGACACGCCGCCGAGCCAGGCGCGCTCGGCCTGAGCCGGCTGAACGCGCACCCTCGGAAGCAGCGCGCGGACCGCGCTCACTCGATGAAGATCGGGCTCGACCACGCCATGCCGCCGTCGACCTGCACCACGCGCGCGTAGACCCAGTCGCCGGCGCGAAGGTCGCCCAGCGTCGCGGAGACCGCGAATTCGAGCTGCCCATCCGCCGCCAGCGATGTCACGCGTTCGCCGCGCATCACGACGTCGACGGTCTTGATCCCCGCGGTTCCGAGGACCTGAAGGAACAGCGGCGCGTCGAGCGCTTCCTGCGCCGAAAGCACGCCGCCCATGCGCGACTTGCCGATGGCGAAGCGCATCAGGATGCGCGGTCCGCTCGTCGCGTAGCAGCGCCGCGCGCGCAGCGCATCGCGGACGCCGGCGTGGCTGAAGTCGTCGGTCAGGATCGCGACGCTGCCGCCGGTGGGGTAATGCGGTCCCTTCCACGCGAGTCCCGGATGGCCGTCGTGGCCATCGCCGCTGCCGACGAAGCCGAAGCGGCGCCCGCTCTCGAGCGCGTCGCGCACGAAGTGTCCGGGCCGCGGCGAATGGATCACGCGCGGCGAATCGAGCGCCTCGCTCGAGCCGTGCGCGGAACAGATCTCGACCACCGGCTCGAGCTCGGCGTCGGGCGGCGTGTTCCAGTCGATCGCGATCGGACCACCCGCCGGATGGTGCGGCACGATGAGCGCGTCCTGGCCGCGCAACGCCTCGCGCAACTTCTGCGGCGTGTCGTAGCGCCCGTCGAAGGCCGAGAACAAGGGCGTGCTCGCGCCGAAGAACAGCACGTGTCGATGCCCGCCGATCCAGTCGGTGTACTCGTAACCCGGCAGCGCGAGGAACTGGCCGGGTCGCTCCGCGGCGCGCGCCGCCGCGACGTTCTGCTCCCAGATCGCAGGCTCCTCGTCGAGGAACAGCATGCCCCAGTGGTCGTGGTCGGTCAGCGCGGCGATGTCGAGCGCCGCGACGTCGCGCGCGTAGTCGAAGTAGTCCTGCGGCGTGCCGCTGCCGTCGGAGACCGCCGTGTGGCCGTGGAGATCGGCCCAGCGAACGCGCGGCCCGCTCGACACGAGCAGCGGGTTCGTCGTCGCTTCGAGCACGCGGCCGCCGATCTCGGCCTTCACGCGCAAGCGGAAGACGCCTTCGCTCGCCGCGCGGCCTTCGACCGTGAGCGCGCCGCGCGCCTCGGCGTCGAGCTCGAGCGTCGCGGGAAACTCGAGGCCGCCTTCGAGTTCACCCTCCAGGCCGAGCACTTCGACGTGCGCTGCGACGCCGAGCGTTCGATTCGCGCGAGCGTCGAGCAACGCGACGCACAGCCGCACGGTTTCGCCGACACCGGCCGTGGAGGTGAGGGTCGCGACGAGCATCGCCGGCGCGCCCGGCAGCACGTCGACGGCCGGCGAATCCGCGAGCAGCTTGCGCACTCCATCGCCGTCGCCGTCGACGGCGATCCAAAAGCGCGAGCCCTTCTCGGCGTACGGATCGGCCTTCGAACCCGCCGCGCCCGCGCCGTACTCGATGCGCACGCGCTCGCCCGCCGCGAGCGCCCGGCCTTTCACCGCGATCCCGAGCAGTTGCTGGTCGATCGCCTCGGCCGTCAAGTGCACGCCCGACGCCTCCGTAGAAACGCGCGTGAAGCCCGGCGCGTTCTCGTCGCGCGTCTGCGGGCTCGACCACTCGAAGAACGGCGAAACCTGCAGGAAAACCCGGCCGCCGACCGCGACGCCGAGCTCGCCCGCCTCGTAGACGATCGTCCAACGTCGATTCTGCCCCGCGACGATCGAACCGTCGTCGCCCGCGTCGAGTTCGAGCCACGCACGCCCGCCGCCGTCGGAGGCGTGCTTCTGCGCCGCGCGCGCCGCTTCGAAGGCGTCGCGGATGTCGCGCCGCGCGCTCGGCGGATCGTCCTTCGCGCGCGGATCGACGGCGGGAGCTTGGGACTCGAGCGTCCCAGACGTCGGCGGAGCGCTCGGCGCGGACTTCTCGCACGCTGCGAAGAGCGCGTTCGACGCGAGAAGCGCCGCTGCAAAGAAGTTGGGTCGCATCACGAACTCGCGCGCGCCGGGCGGTGCGTCGCGCGCGTCCACGCGTACGCGAGGCCGCCGTAGAAGAAGTACAGCAGGTGCAGTGGGATCGCGCCGAGCGTGAAAAGCAGGCCCTTCTTGTCGAGAAATAGCCCGTACAGCGCGCGGTTGATCCACAGCACGGGTGCGAGCAGCACGAGCGGCGCCCACAAGTACGCGAACAGCTCGCGCGTCTGCGGCAAAAGGGCGCACACGGGCGTCGCGAGCAGGGCGAGAAACACGAACACGACGCACAGCTTCTGCTTCCACTCGAGGTTGAGGTCGCCTCCGACGCCGGGGCGGTCGATCAGCAGCTTGGTCCACGGGATCGCGCGACGCGTCATGTCGACGACGATCATGTCCCACAGTCCCCAGCGCTTGAGGTGTTTGCACTGGATGTGCGGGAGCAAGAGGATCCGCTGCCCCGCGGCCTTGAGGCGCATTCCCAGCTCGATGTCCTCGATCGAAGGCCGTCGGTACGCCGCGTCGAAGCCGGCGACGAGCTCGAAGGCAGGTTTGCGGATCGCGCCGCAACCGGCCCAGAACGTGCTCGCCTCGCGCGGACCGTTGTGGTGCACCCAGTGGTGCAGCAGGTTGCGGTACTCGGTGATCAGTCCGCGGCTCGCGGGCGCGTCGTCGTAGGAGCCGAACAGGGCCGCGGCGCCGGGCTCGGCGGCGAGCGCGTCGCGAATCTGCTCGAGCGTGCGCGGCGCCACCACGCAGTCGGAGTCGACGAACACGAGCACGTTTCCGCTCGCGTGCTTCGCGCCCTCGTTGCGCGCCGCCGCGGGTCCGCTGTTGTGCTCGAGCCGCAAGTAGCGGTTCGCGGCGCGCTTCGCGGCCTCGATGGAGCGCGTGTCGCGGCTCGCGTCGTCCACGCAGATCAGTTCGTGCGCCAGCGTCGAGGCTTTCAGCCCGGCGAGGCACAGCTCGAACTGGCCGGGGTTGTCGTGGAAGGGCACGACGACCGTGAGGCGCAACTCGTCCGCGGCGGGCATGCCCAACAGCGTACGCGGCGGCAGCGCGCGAACTCCAGCGCGCGGCGGCTCACAGCGCGTGCTGCAGCCGGGCGCGCAAGGCCTGGCGCAGGCGCTCGACAAGCTCGCGGTGCGCGACCTCGGCGTCCGCAAGCGGCGCCGCGCCGAAGTCGTAGGCCGCGAAGGGATCCATGCCGCGCAGCCGCGGATCCTCGTGCGCGAAGCGCGGGATGCAGTGCCCGTGGAGCTCGGGAACCTGGTTGCACAAGACGAGGTAGTTGATCCGCTCGGCGCCCGTTGCGTCGAGCAACGCGTCGCCGAGGAGCACGAGGTCCGCGAAGAATTGCGCTCGCGCGGCGGGTGCGAGCTCGTTGGGCGACGCCACGACGGGGTCGGGGAGCAACATGCAGCAGCCCTGCAACGCGGTCGGCTGTTGCTTTGCGAAAATGGCGAACCCCGAGCTCAGCTTCGCGAGCAGGAAGGGATCGCGGCCCGCGCGGAGTCGTTCGACGCGCTGGGAGATCGCTTTGGAGAGGTCTCGCACCTCTTCACGGTACCGCGGCGCCCCGGCGCGCAAACTGGTTGCGGCCGCAGATATCGGCTCAGGGTTGCGCCGCGGCCTCGAGCGCGGGAACCTGGGCCCGATGGCTTCGCAAGTGCACCTCAACATGAACGTGCGCGGACTCGAGATGTCCGCCACGGTGGCGATCAACGAACTGTCGGCGGAACTGATCCGACAAGGGCGCACGATCAGCAAGCTCGGGCTGGGACAGTCGCCGTTCCCCGTGCCCGGCACGGTGGTCGACGCCTTGCGCGCGAACGCGGCGCAGAAGGCGTACCTGGCGGTTCGCGGCCTTCAGGAGCTGCGCGATTCGATCGCGGACTACCACCAGCGGCGCAACGGCGTTCCGGTCTCGGGCGAGGACGTGCTCGTCGGTCCCGGCTCGAAGGAGCTGATGTTCGTGCTGCAGATCGTGTTCTACGGCGAGCTCGTGATCCCCACGCCCGCGTGGGTTTCGTACGCGCCGCAAGCGCAGATCGTCGGCCGCCGCGTGGCGCTCGTCGAATGCGACCGGCGCGACGGCTGGCGTCTGACGGCGGACAAGTTCGAGGAGCTCTGCCAGCGCGACCCCGGGCGCCCGCGCCTGATCGTGCTCAATTACCCGAGCAACCCGACCGGCGGCACGCTGACCGTCGACGACCTGAAAGCTCTGGCGGAGATCGCGCGAAAGTACGGCTGCCTCGTGCTCTCCGACGAGATCTACGGCGAGCTGCACCATCGCGGCGAGCACGTTTCGATCGCGCGCTACTACCCCGAGGGCACGATCCTCTCGAGCGGTCTTTCGAAGTGGTGCGGGGCCGGCGGCTGGCGCCTCGGCACGTTCACCTTCCCCAAGTCGCTGCGTTGGCTGCTCGACGCGATGGCGACGGTGGCGAGCGAGACCTACACGACCACCAGCGCGCCGATCCAGTACGCGGCCGTGCACGCGTTCCGCGGCGGTATGCGCATCGAGCGCTACCTGGCCTTCGCGCGCAAGATCCTCGCCGCGCTCGGCGGCGCGTGCCGCGAGCGCCTGCTCGCCGAGGGCGTGGACGTGCTCGAGCCCCAGGGCGGCTTCTACCTGTTTCCGGATTTCCGCGCGCACGCGGAACGGCTCCGCGCGCGCGGCGTGAAGACGAGCGCGCAGCTCGCTCGCCGCTTGCTCGACGAAGCCGGCGTCGCGCTGCTTCCAGGTTCCGATTTCGGCCGTTCGCCCGACGAGTTCACGCTGCGCATCGCCTACGTCGATTTCGACGGCGCGAAGGCGCTCGCGAGCCTCGAGGCCAAGCCGCCGGACTACACGATCGACGAGCACTTCCTCCAGGTGCACTGCCATTCGGTTTTGAGCGGCGTCGAGCGCCTGTGCGCGTGGCTGCGCGGTGAAGCCCTGACGGAGGCGCCGAGCGCCCCGCAGGAGTTGCGAGCATGACGGTCGCGACGCCTGGCCGCGCAGGCGCGTGGCGGTTGCCGCTCTTCATGGCCCTTGGCGGCATCGGCGGCGTCGCGATCGGATGGGCGTGGGGCGCGCGCTGGGATGCGCCGGAGATGGAGCCCTTCGTGCTGCTCGTGCGCACGCTCGGCACGGTGTTCCTCGCCTCGCTCAAGGCGCTGATGGTTCCGCTGGTCGTGCTGAGCATGGTGCTCGGCGTGCAGCAGCTCGGCGCGGGCCGCGGCGTGGGCCGGCTGGTCGGCGGCACGAGCCTGTACTTCCTGGCGACGACGTTCATCGCGGTGCTGACGGGCCTCCTGCTCGTAACTTGGATCCACCCGGGCGTCGCGGGCGAAGCGCAAGTCGCCGCGGCGGCCGCGGCGCCGTCCGAGCGGGTCTCGGCGCTCCAGGCCCTGAGCGACGTCGTCACGGGCATGTTCCCCGCGAACCTCGTGGAAGCGGCGTCCCGCGGCAACGTGCTCGGACTGATCGTCGCGAGCCTCGCCTTCGGACTGGCCCTGTCGCGCCTCGCCCGCCCGTCGCCAGCGCTCCTCGACGCGCTCGACGCGCTGAACCGCGCGCTGTTCGTCATCGTCCACTGGGTGGTCTGGTTCGCGCCGATCGGAGTCTGCGCGCTCGTCGCCGACCGCCTCGGCCGCGCCGGAGGCGGAGACGCGGTTTTCCGCGAGTTGCAGCGACTTTTCGCGTACTCCGCGACGGTGCTGCTCGGGCTCGCCGTGCACGGCTTCGTGGTCCTGCCGCTGATCCTGTGGCTCGTCGCGCGCCGCAATCCCGTGCGCTACTTCGCGAACGTGTTCGAAGCGCTCATCACGGCCTTTGGGACCGCGTCGTCGGCGGCGACGCTGGGCGTCACGCTGCGCTGCGTCGTCGAGCGCAACAACGTGTCGCGCAAGTCCGCCGACTTCGTGCTGCCGATCGGCGCGACCGTGAACATGGACGGCACCGCGCTCTACGAAGCGGTCGCGGCGGTGTTCATCGCGCAGTCGCTCGGGATCGAGCTCGACACGGTGTCGCTGGCGGTGGTCGCGTTGACGGCGACGCTGGCGGCCATCGGCGCCGCGGCGATCCCCGAGGCCGGGCTCGTGACGATGGTGCTCGTGCTGCAGGCGGTCGGGCTGCCGGCCGAAGGCGTCGGGCTGCTGCTCGCGGTCGATTGGGTGCTCGACCGCTTCCGCACCGCGTTGAACGTGTGGGGCGACACAGTGGGCGCCGCCGTCATCGACCGCACCGTCGCCGCGGGGGTGTAGCGCGATGGAGAGCCTGCGAATGCTGTGGCGTCCCTCGTCGAAGCGCGTCGCCGCGGCGCAGCTCACGAAGTTTCGCGCGCACATCGAGCGCGAGCACGGCGTCGAGTTGCGCGACTATGCCGCGTTGCACCGCTGGTCGGTCGAGCATCCTTCCGAGTTCTGGTCGGCGGTGTGGGAGTTCGCCGAAGTCGTGGGGGAGCGCGGCGGCGTGGCGCTGGTTCCGGCGCCCGAACGGCTCCAGACGGTGCGTTGGTTCCCCGAGGCGCGGCTGAACTTTGCGGAAAATCTGCTGCGCGGCGATGGCGCGCGCCTGGCGGCGGTCGCCGAGCGCGAAGGCGGAGAGCGCTGCGCGTGGACTCTGACCGAGCTTCGCGAGCAGGTGGCGCGGTGGCGCGCGGCGCTGCGCGCGGCCGGCGTGCAATCGGGCGAGCGCGTGGTCGGCTGGGTGGGCAACGGCGTCGAAGCGCTCGCGGCGATGCTCGGCGCAGCGAGCCTCGGCGCGGTGTGGGCTTCGTGCTCGCCGGATTTCGGCGCACGAGGCGTGCTCGACCGCTTCGAGCCGCTGGCGCCCGCGGTGCTCGTCGCCGTCGACGGGTACATCTACGGCGGGAAGCGTTTCGACCTGCGCGAGAAGCTCGGAGAGGTGCTCGCGGGGCTTCCGAGCTTGCGCGCGACGTTCGTGGCCCCGTGGCTCGACCGCGAAGCGCCGCTTCCGCACGGCGCGCGCTGGATCGACGAGGTTTTCGCCGCGACGCCGCGCGAGCCGCTGACCTTCGAGCGCACGCCCTTCGACCATCCGCTCTACGTGATGTTCTCGTCGGGCACGACGGGCAAACCGAAGTGCATCGTGCACGGCGTCGGCGGCACGCTGCTCCAACACTTGAAGGAACACCGGCTGCAGTGCGACATCCGCGCCGGAGAGCGCGTCTTCTTCCACACCACCTGCGGTTGGATGATGTGGAACTGGCTCGTATCCGCGCTCGCGAGCGAGGCCGCGGTCGTGCTCTACGACGGCCATCCCCTGGCGCCGCGCGAGCGCCTGCTCGAGCTCGGCGCGCGCGAACAGGTCGCCTTCTTCGGCGTTTCCGCCAAGTACCTCGACGTGTTGCGCGAGGAGCGCGTCGCGCGGCGCGCCGGCTGGGCCGCGCTGCGCACGATCGCGTCCACCGGTTCGGTGCTCGCACCCGAGAGTTTCGACTACGTGTACGCGAGCTTCGGCGACGTGCAGCTTGCGTCGATCTCGGGCGGCACCGACATCCTTTCGTGCTTCGTCGGCGGCGATCCGACCGGGCCGGTGTGGCGCGGCGAGATCCAGGCCGCGGGGCTCGGCATGGACGTCGACGTGTTCGACGACAACGGACAGTCGCTGGCGAGCGGCGCCGGCGAGCTGGTGTGCCGTCCGCCGTTTCCGTCGATGCCGCTCGGCCTGTGGAACGATCCCGGCGACGAACGCTTCCGCAGTTCCTACTTCGAGTCGTACCCAGGCGTGTGGCGCCACGGCGATTGGATCGAACGCACCGCCCACGGCGGCTTCGTGATCCGCGGCCGCTCCGACGCGACGCTCAACGTGCACGGCGTGCGCATCGGCACGGCGGAGATCTACTCGACGGTCGAGCGCATCGACGGCGTGCTCGAGGCCCTGGCCGTGGAGAGTACGCTGCAGCGTCGCGAAGGACTCGTGCTCTTCGTGCGCCTGCGCGAGGGCCTCGCGCTCGACGACGCTCTGCGCCGCCGCATCGCCGAGGAACTCCGCCAGCGCATGAGCCCGCGCCACGTTCCGCGCTATCTCTTCGCCGCCCCGGACTTCCCGCGCACCCGCAACGGCAAGCTGAGCGAGGTCGCGGTTCGCGAACTGCTCCACGGCCGCCGGCCGCGCAATGTCGAAGC
>CALFYL010000296.1 GCA_937952135.1 uncultured Planctomycetia bacterium | reverse complement strand
GTGCTGTCGGAGCTCAAGCCGATGCTCGAGACGCTCGAGCAGAAGCTCAAGGAAAGCGACGAGCCGCCTGCGGCGCTGCCTTCCAACCGCAGCGCGCACCAGGCCGCGCCGTCGACGCCCGCGACCGACGCGGTCAAGGACTGAGCCAAGGCTGCGCTCGATCAGGAGCCCGCTCCCGCGGACTCGAGCGCCCACTTCGCGCGCGTCGGACCTCAGGTCGGGCGCGCGCGTCTGCTTTTCGCCGCCGTGGCGCGGGCGCCCGAGCTCGCTTCGAGCACCCGCCGCACCGTTTCGGCCGCGCACTCGAACTTCAAATCGAGCTTGCCCGGACTCGACACGAGCACGAAGCGCGGAGTCGCCGCAACCGCCTTCTTGTCGTGTTGCATGGCCGCGAGCAATTTGTCGACATCGAAGCGAACTCGGCAGGCCGCGCGCAGTTCCTCGAGCGTTGCGGGCAACTCGAGCCGGTGAGTGAGCTTGCGCACGCGCGCCGGAAGCTTCGAATCCCGAAGTTGTCGCGCCCTTTTCGCGAGCTCGAGCGCGAGGTTCACACCGACCGCGACGGCGACGCCGTGCGGAACGCGGCCGTAGCCCGCGACCCGCTCGATCGCGTGCGCGAAGGTGTGCCCGAGGTTGAGCGCGCGCCGCGGGCCGCGCTCGAACGGATCGCGCGCGACGATGCGCGCCTTGAGCCGCACGCAGCGCGTGACGATCGCTTCGAGAGCGGCGCGGTCGCGCTCGACGAGCCGCTGCGCGTCGCGCTCGAGCCGTGCGAGGAAGCTCTCCCCGCCGATCAGCGCCGACTTCAACACCTCGCCGAGGCCCGAACGGTACTCGTCGTCGCCGAGGCTCGCGAGCAAGTCGAGGTCGGCGTACACCGCCTTCGGCTGGCGCACGACACCCACCAGGTTCTTGCCCGCTTCGAGGTTGATCGCGGTCTTGCCGCCCACCGACGCATCGACCATCGCGAGCAGCGTCGTCGGGCAATACACGACGTCGATGCCGCGCAAGTAGAGCGCCGCCGCGAGCCCGGCGACGTCGAGCGTCGCTCCTCCGCCGACGGCGAACAGCGTCGTCGAGCGATCGCAGGCGCGCTCGGCGAGGGTGTTCGCGATGAGCTCGAGCGCGTGCCAGTCCTTGGCCGCTTCGCCGGCGGGCAGCGCAACGCCGATGCGCGCGCCGAGGAACCCGATGTGAGCCGGCAGCCCGGAGTCGCGAACCAAGGCGTCGCTCGCCCGCGCGCGGCGCCGCGCCAACTCGAACGCGCCTGCGCCGATGTGCACGTCGTAGGCCGGTTCGACCGCGACGCGGACGACGCTCGTCATTGGGCGCTGGCGCGCTGCGTCTGTTGACGTCGCATGCGACGGCGTTCCACGAGCTGACGGTTGAGCGCCAGCGCTTTGTTCTCGTCGCGCCGCATCAACAGGATGAACATCACCAGGATGCCCACGAAGCTCACGCCGAGGACGGCGAGGATCGTGCCCAGGGTCGAGTCCTTCGGCGGCGTGAAGCTCTCCATCCCCGCCAGCACGAACAGCGGGGCCATCTGCGTGCCGCGGCCCGCGGATTCGTAGGCGTGGATGCGCAGGAAGAAGCCGCGCGCCGTCATCTGGTCGCTCTTGCGCAGGCCCGGGTTCGGCAGCGGCGAATCGAAGCGCACCACCGGATAGATCGTGCGCAGCCACTCGTAGGAACCGAGCCAGCCCTCCGTGAGGTGCGTCAAGCGCGCGGGATTCTCGCGCTTCGCCTGACGCCAGATGTCCTGCACCACGCACTCGGGGATGCGCATCGGCTTGCCGCGGAACTTCGCGGGGTCGGCTGCGAGCTGCTGCATCGTGTTGCCGTCGAGCAGCGGCGCCTTCGACCAGTCGACCGAGTTCGGATCGAAGTCGCGCGCGTAGGCGAGCAGCTTCCAATACACCGGCGGCGTGGTGCGGAAGCCGCCCTGGAGGCTGTCGTCTTCGACGTCGAGGAACTCGTCCGGCGAGAGCGCGGTGATCGGGCCGAGCGCGGGGCTCGAGCGCACGGCGCGCGGCCCGACGACGAGCGGCCCTTCGATCCAACCCGCGTCGAGGACGTTCTGCGCTTGGTTCTTGAGGAAGAAGCCTTCGAGCATCAAGAAGTCGCCGGCGCCGAGTTCGGTCTCGCCGGCCGTGACGAACGCGACGAAGCAATGCGCGCCGTCCTCGAGCTGGACGCGGCCGCGGAAGTGACCCGAAACGCCGGGGGCCGCCTCGAACTGGATCAGCTCCTCGAGCTCGCCGCGGACGCGCAGGATCTTGCCGCGAGAGTCGAGCGAGCGCTCGGCGAGCTCGGCGCACACCGCCTGCGTGAGGTCGACGCCGTTCATGGGCTCGAAGTGCTGCGTGCTGTAGAGCCGCGCGTCGGCGAGCGCCGTGTCGAGCGCCGCCGTTTCGAGCACCGACCGCTCCGGCTGGGTCGCGTCCTTCGCCTGCTCGCGGTACTGCTCGACGCGCAGCGCCGGCAAGGCGATCTGCGAGCGGAGCTGCTCGACCTCTTGTTCGGCGGCAGCGCGTTGATCGTCGTCGCCGCTGCCGAACTTCAGGTACGCGCCGCCGAAGCCGCCGATCACCACCAGCATCGCGCCGACGTACCCGATGAAGCGCCGCTTCTCGCCCTCGTTGAACAGTTTGTTGCTGGGAGCGCTCGTCGGTCCGGGAGTGGGGATGTTGAACATGCTCTTGGGTGGCCTCGTGCGGCGTTCGGCTGCGGGTCTCCGCTGCGGCTCAGGCTTCTGCGGATCAAGCTTCTATAGGCGTCGCGGCGCGCGGGTACCGAAGGCGCGCCGAGCGGACGCCCGCGGCGAACACCAACGCGCGGAAGAGCCGATCGTTCGGGCCGCCTTCCGCGGAAAGCTCCGGGTGCCACTGCACGCCGAAGGCGAAGGGGTGGTCGGTGCGTTCGATGGCCTCGATCAGGCCCTCGGGGTCGCGGCCGGCCACTCGCCAGGGTCCGCCGACGGCGCGCACGGCCTGGTGATGGCGCGAGACGACGTCCAGCGCCGGGACCTCGAGCAGCGCTTCGAGTCGGCTCCGCGGCTCGAGCGCGACCGAATGGACCACTCCGCCCGAGTGCGGCGCGCCGCCGGGGCGCTCTTCGGGGAGGTGCTGGTGCAGCGCGCCGCCTTCGACCAGGGCCAGCAACTGCATGCCATAGCAGATGCCCAGGACCGGCAACTGCAGCTCGAGGGCCGCTCGAACGAGCTCGAAGTCGAAGTCCTGCTTGGCGCTCGGAACCGGCTTCGCCGCCGGGTGGGTCGGGCCCAGGCCGAGGCGTTCGGTGTCGAAGTCGTCCCCGCCCGACAGCAGCAGCCCGTCGACGCGCTGGAGCAGCCGCCGCACGTCCGCGGGACCGCCGACGGGCGCGATCACCAGCGGGATGCCGCCGGCCTTGAGCACGGCGTCGGCGTAGCGGTTCTTGAGGGCGACCCCCGGGGTCTCGCCGGAGGTCAACTCGCCGTTGATGGCGATCAGCGGTCGGGCGCCGTGGAGCATGCCGGCGATTCTACGCCCGAGGAAGTGCAGCGCGCCTCGTGGCGCGGCGAATCGAGAGGTGGTACGTCGTGCGCGCGATGAAGCTCGATTCGATGCTCTCGGGCGGCGTTTGGGGCACGGTCCTGCTCGCGCCGGTCGCGGCGGCGCAGGGACCGTCCGGCGCCACGTGGAGCGTGTACTTCGGCACGGACGGGCCCGAGGCGCGGGGGATCTACCGTTCGAGCTTCGACGCGGAGCAGGGGACGCTCTCGAAGCCCGAGCTGGCGGCCGAGATCGACGCCCCCGGCTTTCTCGCGCTGCATCCGGCGGGGGACAAGCTCTACGCGGTCGCGGATTCGAGCGACGGACCGGGGGTCGCGGGGTACGCGATCGGCGCACGCGGCGAACTCACCCCGATCGGCACGTCGCCGACCGGCGCCGGCGGAGGCGCTCACGTCGCGGTGCATCCCTCGGGCAAGTTCCTGCTCACGGCGCAGTACGGGAGCGGTACGGTCGCGCTCTTCCCTCTCGACCCCGAGGGTCGGCTCGGGCCCGCGAAGCTCACGCGGCACGAAGGCGGCTCGCGCGTCGTCGCCAAACGCCAGGAGTCGCCCCATCCGCACTGGTGCGGCTTCTCGCCGGATGGCCGCTTCGCGCTCGTGCCGGACCTCGGCCTCGACGGGGTCGTGCTGTACCGCGTGGACGAGACGCAGCTCGCGCTCGAGCGCCACGGCTTCGCCGCCGCGCCGCCGGGCAGCGGACCGCGCCACCTGCGCTTCGCGCCGGACGGCAAGCACGTCTACCTGCTCAACGAGCTGTCGCTCAGCGTCACCGCTTTCGCGTGGGACGCCGAGCTCGGTGCGGCGACCGTCCTCGCCACGACGCCGACCTTGAGCGAGGACGCGAAGCGCAAGGAGGACTTCAACTCCGCCGCGGAGATCCTGGTGCACCCCAGTGGGCGCTTCGTCTACACGTCGAACCGCGGCCACGACACGGTCACGGTGTTCCGGGCGGACCCGGCGAGCGGGGCGCTCGAAGCGCTCCAGTCGCAGCCGATCCGCGGCGCGTTCCCGCGCCACATCCAGCTCTCTCCCGACGGCGCGTGGCTGCTCGCGGCCGGCGCGGACTCGAACACGGTGTCCGTGCACCGCGTCGATCCGAAGCTCGGCCTGCTCACGTACAAAACCCGCGGCATCGTGAACGTGCCCGCACCGATCTGCATCTTGTTCGCCGCCGCTCCCTGACGCCGCGGGGCGCGCCGACTCACGTCCCGGGATCGTCGAGCTTCAGTTCGTCGATCAACTCGAGCGCCGAGCGGCGCAGCGGCTTCATCAGCGGAAAGCTCGCCACCGAGACCAGCTTGGTGACGATCTCGACCGTGCGCGCGATCAGCCGCCGCGTCCGCGCGCGTCCCGGGGATTCGTCGTGGATCCAGAACAGGATCACGGACATCTCGAACAGCCACAGAAGGTCGGGCAGCTTCTCGCGCAGGTCGGCGGGGATCTTGGCGCTCGAACCGTCGAGGACGAAGTCGAGCAACGCCGTCGCCTCGGCCCGCACCGGGCCCGACTCGGCGCTGAACGGGTTGAGCGGGCTCTTGGGGTCGGCCGCGGTCTTGAAGAGCAGCCCCGAGAAGCGGTGGTAGGGCTCGCTGGTCTCGATCTTCGTCAGGAGCAGGGTCTCGAGGCGTTTCGCCAGGTCGCGTTCGCCCTCGAGCGCCGGCCGGCACGCGGCGACGTGCTCGTCGTGCATTCGCGCGTAGAAGCCCTGGACCAGGTGCTCCTTCGAGCGGAAGTAGTAGTACGCGTTGCCGAGCGAGACCCCGGCCTCGGCCGCGACGGCGCGCATCGTCGTGCCTTCGTAGCCGCGTTCGAGGAACAGGCGCAGCGCCGTGTCGAGGATTCGAGCCCGGGTCCTCTCGGCCTTGGGCGTCGGCGACCCGTCGGGCTTCTTCCTGGGCATCGCGGAGAGCGGAACCTGTGCCGGCCGAGCGCGCAAGGACGCACTTTGCGCGCTACGGACGGCGCGGCGCTCGGCATCAGGTCAGCGACGGGCGCGAGGTGGGCTCATGCTGACGCTTTTCCGAGAGCCTTTGAGCCCGAGCCCCGCGGCTGCGCAGGCGCGAGAAGAGGAACAGATTGAAGAAGTGCATGCCTCCGAGCACCACGAGCACGCCGCCGATCTTGCCCGACAGCAGCTCGATCGCCGCGCGCGGGGTGGGGGCGTCCTGCCGCGTCGCGAGCGCGAAGCTGATGAACCCCAGGTTCACCAAGTAGAAGCCGACCACGAGCAGGTGGTTGACCGAGTCGGCGAGCCCCTCGTCGCCGTGAAACGCGTCCACCAGGAAGCGCCGGCCGTTCTTCTTCAGAGTGAAGGCCACCCAGACGGTCAGGGCGACGGAGATGAGGACGTAGGCGAGGTAGGTGCGGACGATGGGTTCCTGCATGGCGCGAGTCCTTCGAGGCTCGGAGACTAAAAGTTGAACACGTTCAACCAAGTCTCGGGCGGCCTCCTGGGCCCGTCAAGGGCTCTTCGCGTGTTTTTTTGAACGTGTTCACCAAAATCCACGCGCCGCGGGGCTCAGTCGGCCGAGGCGATCGCGCGCACGAAGAACGTGGTCCCGGCAAAGACCATCGTGTCTTCGATCGTGAACGACACTCCTTTGCACTCGCCCGACGAGGAGTGGGCGACCTCGACCTTCACGTCGCCGCCGGGATAGAAGATCGCGTCGAAGGCCCCCGGGGAAACCGTCCAGGAGCCGCCCTCCGCTACGGGCTTCCCCGGCGGGAATGCGCGCAAGTCCGTGTCTTCGTCCAGTCCCGGGAGCAGCGCCTCGTAACCGCTCTCGTCCTCGAACTTCGGCTCGCAGAGCTCCTCCTCGCCGTTCCACGCGAACAGCACCGTCTTGCCTTCGAGCTCGCGCGTCTCCTCGAACGTCTTCGTGTACTTGGCGCCGGCGGCGACTTGCGCCTTCAAGAGTTCATCGCGCGGCGAGTCGAACGCGAGGGCGAGCAGCGACAGCGTGGCGCGGACGCGAGGGTTCAAGTGGACGTTCGACTCGCCACGGGACGCAACAAACGTCAATCCATGTGCGCGACCACGCGCTCGTCGCCCATCTCCAGGCGCATCGTCAAGCGGTGCACGACGCGGCCGCCGATGCTTCCGACGAGGCGCAGCACGCCCTTGGTGGCCACGCGCGCCGTGAAGTCGATCGGGCCCCAGCGCAAGACGCGGCGCCAACCGGTCGAGCGGTCGTAGAGGCGGTTCTGCTCGGTGACGAGCCATTCCGAGTACAGCATGTAGAGCGCGAGCAGCGGCTTGGAGAGCCAGCGCTTGCGGATCGTCCTGCGCGCGAACGGCGTGAGGCGAGGGTGGCGGACGAGCAGCGGAAACCACTTGTGCAGATTCTCGATCGCGACTTTGTCGTCGACTTCGATGGTCGCCTGGCGATTGAACTGTGACGGGAAGTTGTCGTAGGACGCGACCGCGATGCCCATGCTGCGCGTGATGTCGTTGATCTCGAACTCGGGGTAGGGCTGGACGATCGAGCACAGCGGGTGGTCGACCTTGCACTCGACGTTGAGCGCGACCGTGTCGAACTCGTCCTCGAGCGTGCCGCCCGGGCCGCCGAGCATGTTGAGCGAGCCGAGGCGGATGCCGTGCTTCTTGATCCAGCCCGCCGTGTTCGTGAGCTGCTCGCGCTCGGTGTTCTTGCGGAACACGACGTTGCGCACGTGGTCGCTCGCGGCTTCGAAGGCGATGCGTGCGTAGACGCAGCCGGCGCGCTTGAGCTGTTCGATGTGCGCTTCCTTGGTGAGGTTCGCCATCAGGATCACGTCGAAGGGCAGGCCCACTTCGCGCGGCCAGCGCTCGCAGAACTCCTCCAGCCACTCGCTCTTGATGTTGAAGATGTCGTCGAGGAAGTGGACGAACTCGAGGCCGTACTTCGCGCGCACGTCGAGCACTTCGGCGATCACGTGGCCAACCGAGCGCTTGCGGACGTACTCGCTGTTCTTCGCCTTGTAGATCTTGTTCTTCCACGCGTGGTGGAAGCAGAACGTGCACAGCATCGGGCAGCCGCGTTGCGTGAGGAACACCTTGCGCGGGCTGTTGCGGTAGAGCGGTTGCGCGTCGTAGAGGAGCGAACGATCGGGAAAGCCGAGCGCATCGAGGTCGCGCACCAGCGCGCGCACCGGGTTCTTGCGCAGCTCGCCCTTGTCGTCGACGTAGGCGAGGTTCTGGATCCCGCGCCAGTCGCGGCCGTCGCGCAGCGCGTCGAGCAGCTCGACGAGCGCCTGCTCGCCTTCGCCGATGCAGAGGGCGTCGACACCCTTCTCGCGCGCGCTCTCGGGCACGAAGGTCACGTGCGGCCCGCCCATCAGCGAGAAGAAGTCGAACTTCGACTTGAGGTAGCGGTTGACCTCGAAGATCTGACGGTGGTTGCCGGTCATCAGCGACCACGTGATCACGTCGGGTTGGAAGTCGCGGATCTTCGCGAGCCAGCGCGGATCGGGCAGGCACACGGCGCGCATCTCGTGGTCCGCGTCCTTGACGGCGCGCGAGAGGTACATCGGCCCCAGCATTTCCTGCGGAAGCGTGCGCGTGACGTGGAGGACCCTCATGGTGTGCGTCGGCTTCGTTCGTTCCTATCGAACGATCGTGACGCACCCTGGGCGGAAGCGCTTGACGCAGATCAACGAACTCGCACTCGACGTAGCGGAAAGCCGTTTGCCGCCCGTCGATGTGCGTAGAAACAAAGGCGCCCACCGCGGTGGGTGGGCGCCCGAGGACTCAGACTGCGAAGCGCGTCAGTTGAGGACGCGGAAGATGAACGGGTACTCCCAGCGATCGCCGCGGCTCGCGCGCCACGCGCCGTAGAAGAGCATCAGGAACTTCACCGCGGGCGAGACCAGCAGGATCAGCAGGCCGAGGCCGCACATCAGGATCAGCGGGAAGGCGGCGATCTGCCAGAAGAGGATGTTGAGCTGCAGGTTGAGCGACTCGCGGCCGTGGTAGTCGACCTCCGGATCGTCGCCGCGCTTGAGCAGCCACAGCGCCGCGGTCGCGATCAGGCCCGCGCCGAAGAAGGAGACTCCGAAGTCGAGCAGGCCGACCAAGTGCGTCGCCACGGCCCAGCCGCGCGAGGGACGCGTCGGCGCCTGGCGCTCGGAGGCGGGCGACGAGAACGGATTCGGCGGCGGCTCGCGGCGCGGTGCTTCGCGCTGAGGCGGCGGCGCGTCGTACACCCGTCCCGACCCAGCGCCGCGCGTGGGTTCGGCCTCGACCTCGATCTTCGCGGCGTCGGTCTTCTCCGCCTCGCTCTTCCCCGAGCTCGCCGGCGGCGGCGGATCCGAAGGGGGTTGCGGCGCTTGCGGACCTGAATGCGGCGGCTGCTCGGGGGTGTCGTTCTGCATGGCGGGAGCGCCCTACAGCCCGCTCGCGCGGTCAGTTACCTCGGTCGTTGCCCGATTCGGTGCGCACTCGCACCGTCACGGCCCGATCGGGACGCGCGCGGCGTCGCTCAGCGAGACCCGGGCAACGGACGCGGGGTCGCGCGACCAGTACTGCGCGAAAACGATCGTTCCCGGCACGAGTGCGGGGTCGATTCCCGACTGGATGTGCGCGTTGAGATCGAAGGAGTACGCCCCCGAGCAATCAGCCGGGCCTGAGGCCCCGCCCGAGAACTGCGCCGCCGTGCGGCGGATCGGCGGAGCAACGCAGCGCAGGCCGAACGCGAAGACGCCGCGATCCGGCGCCAGACCGTAGAACAAGATGCCCGGCTTGAAGTTGAGCACCTGGGTGCACGTGAGCGGGTACGGCGCCCCGGAGCTGGCGCTCGCGGCGCCCGTGGCCTGGATCGAGGGAAGACAGCCCAGCGAGTTCGCGCTGCTCGTGCAGTAGATCGACGCCGTCGGGACGGGCAGCGGCGCAAGCTCGCGGACGAAGATGTCCGAGCGGTGGTTCGTGTCCCCCGGGACCATGTCGTCGGACAGACTCACGAACGCGACCACCCGCCCGTTCGCGGAGAGCGTCGGCTGGCCCCCACCCCAGATCGACAGCGCCCCGCTGCTCGTGAGGCTCACGAGTTCGGTCTCGCCCGTCATTCGGTCGTGCACGAACACGTCAGGGGCGCCGTTCGTGTCGCCCGCGACGAGGTTGGACGCGTGGGAGCTGAAAGCGACGACACGACCGTCCGCCGACAGCGTGACGTCGTCGCTCTGGCCGGTCCCTTCGACGCCGGACGAGGCCACGCTCGCTCGGTAGGTCGACGCCGTCCACAAGTCGTGCACGAACGCGTCGTTGCCGCCGTAGGAGAAGTTGGAGTCGGAGGGGACGAGGTTCGAGCCGTCGGCCCCGAACGAGACGAAGCGGCCGTCCGCCGCGAACGTCGGCGCCCAAGCCCCGCGCGCGATGGCCGGGCCGAACATCTGCGCGCCGAGCGAGTTCACACTGACGCGCCGCGTCGTTCCGTTCGCGAGGTCGCGCACGAACACGTCCCACAGTCCGTTCGTGTCGCCCGCCACGAGTTGCGTCGCCTGGCTGTGGAAGGCGACGTAGCGACCGTCCGCCGACAGCGATGGCAAGAAGCTCCAGTCGTTGGCCTGCTGCCCGCTGCTCGAAACGCTAGCGAGCACCATGACGCCGCTCGGCCGGTCGTAAACGAAGACGTCGGCGTCGCCGTTCGAATCCGCGGCGACGAGGTTCGTCGAATAGCTCGTGAAGGCGATTCGATTCCCGTCGGCCGAGACGGTCGGGGCCCAACTGTAGCCGTCGCCTTCGACGCCGCTCGGGCCGACACTGATGCGGGAGCGCGCGCCGCTCAGTCGATCGAAGGCGAACACATCGGTGACGCCGTTGGTGTCCGCGGGCACGAGGTTGCTCGCCAGACTCACGAACACGATGAGGTCGGCGCCGGCGCAGATCGAAGCCGAGATGGAGTAGCCATCGGTCTCGGCCCCGCCGAGCCCCGTGCTCACCCGCGTCGTGATCGACGTCGCGCGGTCGTGCAGAAAGACGTCGTACGCGCCGTTCGAGTCCGGCGGCGCGAGCTCCGGCGCGGCCGACTCGAACACGACGTA
>CALFYL010000295.1 GCA_937952135.1 uncultured Planctomycetia bacterium | reverse complement strand
AGACCATGTCGTTGATGTCCATCGACCCGCCGACGTGGCAGTGCAGGTCGATCATGCCCGGCATCGCCCAGAGCTCGGCGCAGTCGCGCACGACGTAGCCCGCCGGCACCGAAGCATCCGCGCGCGGCGCAACCAGCTCGATGCGCCCGTCGCGCACGAGGATCACCGCGTTGTCGACCACCTGGGTTCCATTCCAGATGGCCGTCAGAGCCTTGGTCACCATCAGCGCCAGCCCCGGGCCGTCCTTCGTTCCGGGCGCGGGCGCGGCGAGCGGATCTTCGCCCGAATACGCCGAACGATTCGGATCCGGGGGCGTCAGCGCGCGCGCCGCCGTCTGCGCATGGGCCGCCTCGCCGAAGCACGCCGTCGCGCCGAGCGCGAGCGACGCTGCGAGACGAACGGTCCGAGAAACTTGCATCACCAACGTCTCCTGTGGATCGACGGGTCGTAAACCTTGCGGCCCTCGACGTACACCGCGTCGACCGCGCAACGCGGATCGGAGGGCACGCCCGCGAGAACCACGATGTCCGCATCCTTGCCGCGCTCGAGGCTTCCGACGCGCGCGTCGATGCCGGCCGTTTTCGCGGGCACGATCGTGAGCCCGCGAACGCTGGCCATGTCGCGGTCGTCGAAGCCGTAGTACACGGCGAGCGCCGCCTGCGTCGGAAGGTCTTCGAGCGACGGCGTGAAACCCGGGAAGGGCAGGCAGTCGGTGTTGAAGCCGATCATCTTGTGCCCGCCGTCCTGGTAGCCCGCGGCGATGCCCTGGAAGCGATCGGGCGCCTCGCCGGTGAAGTTGATCATGCCGCGGCTCATCGTCTCGACGTTGCGCGGCCCCAGGATGGCGGGCACGCCCATTTCCTGAGCGAGCGCCGCGACGCGGTACCCGCCGAATTCGCCGTGGTCGATGTACACGTCGAGGCCGAACTCGCCGCGGATCATCAGCAGGGTCATCATCACGACTTGCGTGACCTGCGTGTGCGTCGAGACCTGCGTGCGCTTCGCGAACAAGTCGCGGAACACGTCGAACTCCAGCAGCCGCTCGGGCGCGGGGGCCGCGCCCTCTTCGTGCTCCTTCCAAGCCTGCGCATAGGCCTGGCCGGTGCGGAACATTCGCCGCAGGTGGTAGTTCTCCCACGTCTTGCCGACGCCGAAGCCCCAGCCTTCGGGATTGCCCCACTGCGCCACTTTCAGCGAGCCCGGGTCGCGCAGCACCGCGTCTTCGTAGCGCTCGACACCGGTCTTGAGCAGCACGCCGCGTCCGCCGCAGTTCACGCCCGAGCCGGGGATGAACAGCACGGCTGTCACGCCCGCCGCGAGCCCGCGCTGGAAGGCGGGGTTGTCGGGGATGATCGAAGTGCGCGACGAGAGCTCGGGCTGCGTCACGTACACCATGTCGTTGATGTCCATGGTGCCCGCCGCGTGGCAGTGCAGATCGATCATGCCCGGCATGACCCACAGCGATCCGAGGTCGCGCACGACGTAGCCCGCCGGCACGGCGATCTCCGCGCGCGGCCCGATGGCCTCGATGCGTCCGTCGCGGACGAGCAGCGTGGCGTGGTCGATGGCCTGCTCGCCCTCCCACGCCGCCGTCAGCGCTTTCGCGGCGAACAGCGCCAAACCAGGACCGCCGCGCTCCCCCGCCTGGGGAGCGACCCCGGTGTCCTGGGCCGCAACGAATGCGGCCAGCGCCAGCGTGGCGAGGACGACCATCGACTCAGCGCACCTCTTCGCCGTCGACGAAGGTCTTCAGCACGCTCGTCGCGGGCTCGAGCGGAGCGCCGTCGAGCACGAGCACGTCGCCGTCGAGACCGGCCGCGATGCGCCCGACTCGCGCGTGGATGCCCATCATCGTCGCGACGTCGCTCGTGAGCGCGCGCAGCGCCGCGTCGGGGCTGAAGCCCAGCGACACCGCGTACGACGCGAACATCGGGAGCTCCGCGGCGCCCTCCTCCGCGAGGCTGTGGAAGCCGAGCGGAATTCCGAGCGCGGCGAGGTCCGAGTAGCGGTTGCTCAGGGAGTTGAGACCCTTGCCCGGCTCCGTCATCAGCACGCTGTGCGAGAGCAACACGCCGGCGACGCGGCCGCGCAGCTCGTCGGCGACGCGCCACACGTCCTCGGCGCCCTGCAGCACCGGCTTGATGCCCGCCTGCTCGAAGGCCGCGACGCAGGCGAGGATCTCGTCCTCACGGTCGACGGCGACGACGATCGCCGCTTCACCCCGCATCGCGCGGCGGAAGGGCTCGAGCTTGCCGTCCAGACCCGGTGAACGCGGCTTGCCCTTCGGCTCCTTCACGTCCTCCTTCTTCTCGCGGCGCACTTCGCTGCGCCCCGCCACCGGCAGCTCCTTGCTCTCGCGCTCGGCCGTGAACTTGTACTTCGACTCGCCCACGCTCAGCGTGCCTTCGAACTTGCCGGCCTTCGGCGTGCCTTCGAACGTCACCGGACCGCGCGTGCCCCAACCGGACGCGACGACCTTCTTGTCGCTCCAGGCGCCGACGAGCGAGATCAGGGACTCGGACAGCGCTTCGCAGCGCAGCGCGCCCGCGACGCTCTCGCCCTGGAGCTGGAAGCGCAGGCGCAGATTGCCCTTCACGCCTTCCGGCGCATCGCTGAGCTTGCCGGTCCAGACGCCCGTCACCGGATCGGCCTCCTCCTCTTCCTTGCCCTTCTTCTTGGCGTCCTTCTTGTCGTCGCCTTTCTTGTCGTCGGCCTTCTTGTCCTTGTCCGCCGACTCGTCCTTCTTCTCCTCGGACTTGGCGTCGTCCTTCTTCTCGTCCTTCTTGTCCGCGGACCCTTCTTCGCCGTCCGCGGCTTCCGGCGCCGGCGGAACCCACTTCTTCATCGCCTCCTCGTACTCGCGCCACTTCTTGTCGTAGTCCACGGCCTTCTTGAGCAGCGCGACGACCTTCTCGCCCGACTTCAGGCGGTTGTTGTCGCTCCACACGAGGCGCAGCGCGGTCGGATCGGCGACGACCTGGCGCTCGAGGTTCTGGCTCGCGGGCTTGTACGCCATCATCGGCGTGCCGGTGTCGCGCGTGCCGCGCGGCGAGAGCACGACCGTCGTGACGCCGTTGCGCGCGACATGTCGGTCGACGTGGTCGGGAGTGTCGAGGATCTTCGCGAGCTGGAAGTCCGTCGCCGGCGCCTGCTGCGAACCCTCGAGGCCGAGGAATCCGAGGGCGTCGATCATGCCCGGCATCGCGGCGAAGCCGCGCACGACGCGCGCGCCGACCGGACGCGCCACGCGCCCGCCGACTTCCGCGATCTTGCCGTCGCGGAGCAGCACCTGGCCCGGGCGCAGCACGTGGCCGTCGCCGAGGTGCACTTCCTGCGCCTCGATCACGACCGCGGACACGCCCGCCGCCTTCCACGCCAGCTCGCCGTCGACCCAGGTGGCGACGACGCCGCTGGTCGCCGACATCGGCGCGCCGTTGAGCACGCAAACGTCGGCGTCCTTGCCCGGCGCGAGGCTGCCGAGACGCTGCTCGAGCCCCAGCGCTTCGGCCGCGCCGAGCGTGATCGCGCGCAACGCCGCGTCCGCGTCGAGTCCGCCGCGCGAAGCCACTTGCGCAGCAAAGCGCAGGTCGCGCGCGCGCAGATTGCCGCCCGGCGCGATCGCGAGCTTCACGCCGGCGCGCGCGAGCTTCGTCGCGTTGTCGTAGCGCGGCCAGCGCGTGTCCTTGTCCTTGCCCAGGTCGCGTCCACTGCTCTGCCCGGCGACGTCGACGGTGAGGATCACTCCGACGCCCGCGCCCGCGAGCTCCTCGGCGAGCTCCGCCGATTCGTCGCCGCCCTCGACCACCAAGGGCAGCTTCTCGCGGCGCGCGAACTCGAGCAGCGCGCGAATTTCCTCCGCCGTGTCGGCGCCGAGGCGCCACGTGAGGCGCGCGTCGACCAGCTCGCGCAACTTGCTCACGGTTCCGGTCCCCCACGCCCCGCTGTCGCTCGCGCGTCCGCGGACCATGGCGAGCAGTTCCTCGAGCGCCATGACCGCGCCGAAGGCCGAGCCGGGAAGCTGCTGCTCCACCACGCCCAGTCCGTTCTCGATCGTGGCCGGAATCGGCGGCTCCCAGTAACCCGGAACGCGGCGCGCGTCCGCCGTGATCGTGCCGTGGATCGAAGCGGAGTCGTCGAGGATCCGCTCGTCGCCGCCCGCCAGCTTCACGATCGCGCCCTGGCCCGAAATGAGTCGATTGGCGGCCGGAGTCACGTAGACCGTGGTCACGCCGCCCATCAGGTCGCTCACGTGGCCGCGCGAATAGGGATCGAAGTGGTCCGCCGCGCGCACGAACGGATCGACGCTGCGCGCCGAGGCCGCGAAGCTCGCACCGTAGTTCGAGCGCGCCGCGACGAGGCCGGGAACGATGACCGCGTCGGGACCGTAGTCGACGACCTCCGCGCCCGGGGGCGGAGTCAGGTCGCGGCCAATCGCGACGACCTTGCCGTTCTGCAGCAGGACCGCGCCGCCGAGCACGACGCCGGCCGCGTCGACCGAGTGGATCGTGCCGGCCTTGAGCAGCACCGTGCGCGAGCCTCGCGGCGCCTTCGCATCGGACTGCGAGTCCTTCGCGAAGCCCGCGGCCGCGAAGGCCAGCGCGCCCGCGAGAAGAAGGGCGAGGCTCCTCACCGGCGCTCTCCTTCGTCGTGGTCCGCGCCGCCCGAGTGGCCGTGGCCGGAGTGCTTGTCGCCGTCCTTCTTCTCGTCCTTCTTGTCGTCCTTGCCGTCGTCCTTCTTGTCCTCGCCCTCGCCCTTGTCCTTGGCGCGCTTTTGTTCCTCGAGGTGCTTGGCGTGCGCCTTCTCATCGGAGCCGTCGCAGCACACCGAAGCCGGATCGATCTCGGCGGCGCCCATGGCGGACGTGTTCGCGGGCTGCTTGCCGGCGATCAGGTGTTGAACGCGCTGGTCCTTCGAGCGGTCGTACACGTCGCGGCCTTCGATCACCACGCGCTCGACCCAGGTCGTCACGCTCAGCGGATCGCCCGAGAGCAGGAGCACGTTGCCGTCCTTGCCGACCTCGAGGCTGCCGACGCGCTTGTCGAGGCCGAGCATCTTCGCCGGCGCGGTCGTGATCGCCTCGAGCGCCACGGCGCGCGGCAGCCCGTGCCCGACGCACATCGCGGCCTGGAACCACAGCGACTGGCTGGTCGAGTTCACGGAGTTCAGTGCGAAGGGGATCTTCTTGTCGTGCAGGATCTTCGGCACGAAGGTCTCGATCTCCTTGCCGGTCAGCACGTCGAACTCCACGTGCATCACTCCGCCCTGCAGCACGACCGGCGTCTTCGCCGCGGCGATCGCGTCGGCCGCCTTCCAGCAGGACGGATCGATCACGAGCGTGGTCTTCGCGAGGAAGCCGTTGTCGCGCGCGAGCTCGATGGCGAGGTGCACGTCCGCCGGGCGGCCGCACCAGATGAACGCCGGCATCTTGCCCTCGACCAGCGCGAGCAGCGGCTCCTGCTTCTCGTCGATCTCACCGCGCGGAACCAGCTCGAGGCCCTGGACCTTCCACGCCGTGCCTTCCATCGCGCGGCCCTTGGACTTCTCGCCCTCGAGGTCGCGACCCTGGTACAGCGCTTCGCGCCGCGCCCGGTCGCTGCCGTCCTTCTTCTCCTGAACGACTTGCTCGAGGTAGCGGCGCAGATCGCCGAACACGCGGCGCAGCGACTGCGCTTGCGTGGCCGCCGAAGCGCCGCGCCGCGGAGTCGCCGACATCTTCAGGCCCGCGGGCAGCTTCACCGCCATCTCGTCGATGGTGAGGCCCGTCGGACGCACGACCATGCCCTGCGCGGCCACGATGCAGTCGTTGCCCTGCTGGACATTGATCGTGGTGATGCCCGCGCGCAGGCAATCCTCGAAGTAGAAGTTCACCGGGTCGATCGAGTCGCGCACCGTGAGGAACGGGATCACGATCTCGGGGCTCTCGTTCGGCCGGTCCATGCCGCGCGAGCTGTGCGCCTCGACGTAGCCGGGGAACGCGGTCATGTTGGGCGCGTCGATCACCGGCGCGTCCCAGGGGATCTTCACGTCCTTGCCGACCGCGACGATGCGGCCGTTCTCGATCACGATCACGCCCTTCTCGATCGCGGGCGCTCCGGGGGCGGTGATGATCTTGCCGGCCTTGATGGCGAGCTTGCCGTCGGCGCGAGCGGCCGCGGCGCAGAGGATCGCGACCGCGAGGGCGGCGCTCGCGCGCAAGGCAGGGCGAGCGGCGGCGCGGAGAGCGGGCTGGAGGTGGTGCTTCATGTGTGCGGGGACGGCGGGGGCTACTTGTTCGAGGAGTTCGGCGCGGACTCGATGCGCGGATCGACGATCAGACGTCCGTCGACGAGCACGCCGATGACTTTGGAGAAGGGCTGGAACGGCTCGCCGCTCCACAGCACGAGGTCGGCGTCCTTGCCGGCCTCGATCGACCCGACGCGGTCGTCGACACCGACCATGCGCGCGGGGTTGACGGTGACCGCGGCGAGCGCGCTGGCGAAGCTCAGTCCGCCGCGCATCGCGTAGCCGGGTTGGTAGCACAGGCGGTCCTCGAGCGCGCCGGGGTTGTGGCCCGACAGCGCAAAGGGCACGCCGAGCGCGTCGAGCTTCGCCGCGGTTTCCCACGCGAAGAACGCCTGGTCGCGCGTGCGGCCCTCGGCGACGAACGGCGGCAGCACGACCGACGCCTTCGAACGCACGAGCAGCTGCGGCTCGCGCCACGCTTCGGCGGCGGCGTCGACGATCAGCGTCGGGTTGCCCCAGCCTTCGCGGCGCGCCTCCTCGACGAGGAACACCGCCGTGCGGATGTCCTGCGAGGCCCAGGCCTCGATCATCAGGGGCAGCTTGCCGTCGAGCGCGCGCTGCAGTTCGGCGGCGCCGGCCTTCGCGCGGCTCGGCTCCTGGCGCGCGAGCGCGGCTTCGAAGAGCGACTTGCGCCACTCCCACTCGACGCCCATGCGCGTCGTGGGCCGGCGCGAATAGAAGTCCTCGGGGCGCCCGAAGGCCGGGTGGTTCATCGCCGAGGGCGCCGAACCGATCGCTCCGAAGAGCACGGCGTCGTGCTTGACCACGCGCGCCGCGGCCGTCGCCGCGCCGGCGGTCTTCAGCACCACCGACAAGCCGCCGATCACGTTGCGGTCGGGGACGTTGACCATCGCGGTCGTGACGCCGCCGCGCACCGCGCGGGTCCAGGCTTCGTCGTGCACGTCGACCGAAGCGAGCGCGCGCACGTGCGGCGTGATCTCGTTCGACTGCTCGACGGAGAGGAAACCCCGGTCGATGCGGATCGACAAGTCGACGAGGCCCGGCGTGATCGCGAAGACCTCGAGGTCGCCGCCGCCGCCCTTGCCCACGCCGCGGACCTTGCCGTCGGAGACTACGACCTCGCCGCCCTCGATCGGATCTCCGGCCGCGGTGTACACGCGCTCGGCGGAGAGGGTCCACGAGCGCCGCTCGTCCTTCTTGCCGTTCTTGCCCGCGTCCTTCTTCGCGTCCTGCGTGGGGACGAGCGCGACGAGCGTCGCGAGGGCCCAGATGGTCGCACTCATTGATCGCCTCCCCACACGTGGACGCCGCCGACGAAGACACCTTGCACGCGGCTCGTCAGCTCGAGCGGCGGGCCGCTCCACAGCACGACGTCCGCATCGCGGCCGGCGCGCAACGTGCCGACGCGCTCTTGCAGTCCGAGGATCGCCGCCGCGTGCGAGGTCAGCGCGTTCCATGCGTGATCCGCGGCGAGCCCTTGGCGCACGCACATCGCGGCCGACCAGCGCAGTTCGTGCGCCGACGATCCGAATTCGAGCCCGAAGGCGAGCGGAACGCTCTCCTTGGCGAGCGCGAGCACCGAGTCGAGCACGCGCGGAGGCGTGCCGACGCCGAAGGGCCCGACCACCGCCGCGAGGCCCGACTGCTTGACCTCGGCGGCCATCTCTCCGGCCAGCGGAGCGTGGCTGAGCACGCCGCGCAGCTTGTGCTTGACCGCGAACTCGAGCGCGCGCGCGATCTCGTCGCGGCCATCGACTTCGAGCATCACGTGCAGTTTCCCGGCGGCGGCGTCGGCGATCGCGCCCTGCGGCTTCTCGAACTCCTTCGCGAGCAGGGCCATGGCGCCCGCGTAGCTCGTGGGTTCGCGATTGAGGCGCAGCGCGCTCGCCGACGGCGCGATCAGCAGGTGCGCATCGGCGTCGACGACCTGGCGGCCGACGGTCTTGAGCACCGCGGACTGCCCGCCGATCAAGTTCGTCGCCGACGGCGCGACGACGACGGTCGTGACGCCCGCCCGCAGCGCTTCCTCGAACTCCGGATGACCGTAGTCGATCACGTCGACCATGCGCGCGTGGGGCGCGAGCGCGCGCTTGGGTTCCGCGAGCTCGCCGCGAGAGCCGACGTGCGAGCGCACCGCGATCATCCCGGCGCTCACCCAGCCGTCGTGCTCGATACGCGGCAGCCCGTCGGCCTTCGACTTCTGCTTCGCGTCGAGCACTTCGCGGACCTTGCCGCGCTCGACCACCACGACGCCGTTTTCGACCACGGTCTTGCCGTCGACGACGATGTTCTTCGCCCAGATGGCAAACGCTTCCGACGCCTGCGGCGCAGCCGCCGAGCAAGGCGTCGCCGCGGACAAGTTGGCGGCGGCAACGAACAGCACACTCAGCATGGCGCTCACTCCTCGACCACCAGGTCGCCGCCCGAGATCACGTACTTCACCTTGGTGGTCGCGGCGAACGGTTCGCCGTCGAACAGCACCAGGTCGGCGTCGCGGCCGACCTCGACCGTTCCGATTCTGTCCGCGACATCGAAGACGCGCGCGGGACGCGTGGTCAGTGCGGCGAGCGCCGATTGGGGGCTCAGGCCGTGGCCGATGGCGAGCGCCGCGAGCAGCGGCAGGTCGCGCGAAGCGAGGTCCGCCTGCCCGCCGCTTCCGAGCAACACCTCGACACCGGCTTCCTCGAGTTCCGCGGCGAGGCCGAGGCTCGAGTTCGCGAGCGACGACGGCCGCTGGAATCCGAGCGCCTGCGGAACGAGCAAGACCGGGATGCGGCGCTCGGCGAGTTCCTTGGCGAACAAATGCGCGTCGGTCGCGCCGGCGAGCACCAGGCGCGCGCGCTTGAAGCCCTTCGCAAGGTCGAGCACGGCGCGGATCTGCGCCGCGTTGTGCACCTCGACCACGAACGGCATCTCGCCGTTCGCGGCGCGCGCGAGGACTTCCTTGTCCTCGTCGTAGCGCGGCGGCTTGGGCTTCTTGTCCTCCTTGTATTCCTTCTCCTTGAACTCCGTGCCCTTTTCCTTCGCGTCAGCCTGGGCCTTCTCGCGGTCCTTCTTGGCCTTCTTGAAGCCGTCGTCGAGTTCCTTCTGCTTCTCGGCGATCTTCTTCTCCCACTCGGCGAGGTCGTGCTTGTACTCGTTCTTCTCTTCGAGGTACGCCCAGCCATCCGCGATGGCGCCGAGCACGCGATCGGACTCGGCGGCGCGCTCGAACACGTCGCTGCCCGCGCGGCCTCCGCCGAGCGTGAGCGACACCGCGCAATCGGCGAGGATCGTCGAATCGATCAGCAGGCGGTCGGGATGCAAACGCATCACGGCGCCGAGCCCCGAGATGCGCGCCGACGGCGAGGGCTGGAGCCGGTAGCTCGTGATGCCTGCGCGCAGCACCTCGCGCTCCCAACGCGGGTCGACGTACGGATCGACGGCGTCGAGCGCGGTGGAGGACGGCGTGATGCGCTCGTCGCCGAACGAAGTCGGGTCGAGGGCGAACGAGGACCAGGAGTCGAGGAAGCCGGCGGTCACGACCCTCGCTTCGAGCTTGCGCGCGTCCGCGGGCGGCTTCACGTCGGCGCCGACGGCGACGATGCGCCCGCCCTGAACCAGCACCGTCACGCCTTCGAGGACGCGGTCCGGCCGGACGTAGAGCTTCGCGGCCTTGATGGCGAGCACGGGGCCTTCGACCTTGCCCTTGTCGCCGCCGGCCTGCGCGCCCTTCCCCGCGTCGGACTTCTCCGCGTCGGACTTCCCCGCG
>CALFYL010000294.1 GCA_937952135.1 uncultured Planctomycetia bacterium | reverse complement strand
GCTCGCCGAGGTCGGTCACCTCGCCGGCGACGATCTCGACGTCTTCGACACGCAGGAGTTCGATCGGTGGCGCGCGACCGCGTGCTCGTCGGACGATCAACGTGTAACGACCCTCTCTCACGTTCTTGAACTCGAACTCGCCTTCGCAAGAGCAGCCAAGCGTGAAGCCCGACGACGGCTGTTTGTCGTCAGCAAAGGCGTAGCGCAGCAGAAGCACGTTCAGATCGGCGCTGCCGAGCGGGCCGGTCGTTCGCAGCACGCCGCGCACGCCGCCGCGAGGGTTGATTTGCAGCCTGACATTCGCGCCTGGGGACACGCCGTCGCGAACCACTTCCACGTACTGGTCGGCCGTGGTGGCCACCACGCGAAACGGACGGTTCTCGGGACACGGGAGCTGGAAGACGCCGTGCTTGTCAGACACCGTGGACCACAGTCGAATGCACTGCTCATCGCCGGATGTGAAGAACGGGGTCTCGCGCTGCTGCGGCAGGTCGAGGTGGACCTCCGCTCCTGGCACAGCTCGTCCCGAGTCATCCTCAATTCTCCCGGTAATGGCCTGATCGCACTTCGTGAGGTCGATCTCGACTCGGTGATCCAAGCTCGGAGCCCGTTGGCGCACGTCGACCAGCGCGAAGCGACGCTTGCCGTCCCGCGCCTCGATGGTGATTCCCAGTAAACCTGTCGCCGCACGCGCAGCCGGTGCGAAGTCGACACACAACTCGGTCAGCGGAATCTCCACCCAATCGGTCCAGTAGCCTTCAGACCACGCTACGTTCCCACTCTCCCAGTAGCTGTGCAGCGCCTGCTCGGCCCCCCGAGGCCGCTGCAACGGACCGGACTGGGCGTGCAGAGTGACGGCTCGCCGCACGCGCACCGTGCCCTCCGTGATCGGCGCATCGCCCAGCTTCAGGCTCACGACCACGCTCTCGCAGCCTTCGCCCAGTTGGAGTGGAACTCGCTTCGAGCCGCCGGTCGCGACAGGATCGATAGCGCGCCCGCTCCAATCCGACAGCGCGTTGCGCCGGACGAGCGCAATCAGTCCGGTTGCGACGTCCACGCACTCGAACTTCGCCGTGCCATCGAGCGCTGCGGCCCGAATGTGCGTCTCGCTGCCGGGGGTGTTCGCGTCGAGCGCCCGCTGCCCGTTCCGAACAATTGGAGACGAGGTCCAGACGGTCGACGCTGCGTTCGGATCGTGGACGAGCGCAGCCTCGAAGCGTGAATCTACCGGTTGACCGTCCTTGTCGACAGCTTGGATGCTGACCTGCGTCAGGTTCGCTGCACTCAGCACGAGAGGCGTGTCGCCCAGCTCGTCCGGAACTCGAGCGCGAGCTCCCGACGATTCGGGAAACGCGCCGAGTCGCACATGCAGCGGCCTGCCGCCAACGAGCCTCGCGCGACCGAACTCGCCGTGCGGCAAACGCGCGATACCGTCGCCTTGACCGGTTCGGACAGGGCCGTACAAGAACAACTCATCGCGCATTTCGACGTGCACTTCGGCGGGCCGATCCTGCAGCAGTTGCACAGGCACGCCGCCGAGCGGTTTGCCGTCGGCGCCGGTGACGAGCACCTTCAGGCCGCGATCGGGGTACAGCAGCACCTCCGCCTCAGCCTCATGCTCGCCGAACAGGCTGACCCCCCACCACCCCGGAAGACTCACGACCACGCATCGCGAAGATCCAAACCACAGCCCGACGCGGCCGGTCGCGTCCGCCTCCAGCACGTCCTCGGCGCGACGCGCGATCTCGTCGATCGATTGCAGGTCGACAGAAGCCCCCCATTCGGACCACTGTCCTGAACGCACCTTCGCGCCGGCGACGGAGCCGCCGTCCACGCGACGGATCCGAACCTCGGTCAGAGCTTCGACTGTCTGTGGCGTAGCGGCGAGCGCGCAAATCAGGAGCAGAGACATGTTCGAAGAATCGCCTTCTATCTACTCGACACGCAGCTCGCCGAGGTCGAAAAGCTGCCCGGGAAGGACCTCAATACCCTCGTGGCGCGCGACTTCTACCGGGGGTTCGCGGTATCGAACGCGGCGCACGCACAACACGTAGCTCCCCGGCGACAGCCCCTCGAGCTCGAGCGCGCCGCGGCGATCGCACGAAGCAACGATTCCCGGGCTCGAACCGGGCGGAGCGTCGGAGTCGACGCGCAGCAGCACGAGGTTGAACTCGGTGCTCGGCGCCGACGACTCGCTCACGAGCTGTCCTCGCACGCCGCTCGCGCGAGGAAGCACCACCTCCAGAGCGCCCGCTCCGGCGGCGAGGCCGTCCGAGCGATACGGGATGCGGTCGATCGCCGTCGCCACCAACTGAAACGGACCCGCGAACGCCGAGCGATAGGTGAACGCCCCGCTTGCGTCGCTCTCGAGCTGCGCGAGCACGAGATCGTTCTTCGCAATCCACACGCTGGCCCCGACGACGGGCCGCCGCATCTCGTCGAGCACGAATCCCGCGACCGCCACGCGCGGCGCGCGAAAGACGGCTTCGAAGGGCTCCTCGCGAAACGCCGCCGATCCGCGAGCGTCGACAATGACTTCCATCTCGCTTGCGTCGGCTCGCTGCGCGCGCAGCTCGATCAGCGCAAGCGTCGCCACGGACTCCTCGACGATGTCCACGCGCAGTTCGCCGGCCGCATCGAGCCGAACTTCGCCCAGCTCCGACCAGCGAGCGAGAACGCCGTGCGCGAGCGGGTTGGAGGTCGCTCCGCGAAACGAGGTGAGCGGCTCCGTGCCGATCAAACGACGCGCGGTGAACGAGACGAGTTGGGCGCCACCGTCGGCACTCGGTCGAATCCGGATCGAACGCAGGCCGGCCGCGGGCGTCACGCGCACTTCCTGCTGCTTCGTCCCGTCGAGCGAGAGCCACACGCCGCTCCAATCCGACGCCGCGTTGCGACGAGTCAGCACGCGCGCGTGAGGTTCGCGGCCCTGCAAGTCGAAGCAAGCCCCGCCGTCGACCGCGTGGGTGAAACGGACGCGTGACTCGCCGGCGTACTCGAGCCAGCGGCTCGCCAAGGGCTCTGTCGAGAGCTCCAAGCGTTCGGGCGGATCGCGATGCGGCGGGAGTCCGGTGACGAGCACGACTTCACCGATCCACGCAGCCGCTGCACCGCGGGCCGCGGCGAATCGAACTTCGAGCGCACGGCCTTCCTGCGCCGGCGACACGGCGAGAACCAGCGTGCAAATCAACGAAGCAAGCGAAGTCATGGCGCCCGAGATGGCTTTCGCCATCGGACCCCGCGAACGGACTTTCAGCAAGCCGCGTGGAGCGAGCCGCGCGCGGTGTGGAGCGAGCCGCTCGCAATCGGCCCGCCCCGCGTCACTTCACCACTTGCACCTGCACGCCGATGCGGTCGCGCTGCACTTCCTGGCGCCAGTTCTCGCCGCGCGTTTGCTGCGCGGAGTCGTTGAGCTGCATCACATTGTCGAAGTACTGCGCGTTGCCGGGCGAGGCCGGGCCGCCACTCGGTGCGGCGGGGCGTTTGGGCGGCTGGAGCGGAGTCTCGCCGCGGTGGAACGCGAAGGAGCGCTCGCCCGCGCGCGCGATGACCGTGGAAGCGCCCCAGATGCCTTCGGCGGCGAACAGGCCGCGCGGATCGGTCGAGCCCATCACGAACTCGGGGTTCAGCGAACCGATGACGCGCACATCGGCGTTGCGCACGAAGCGCGACGGCTTGCCGGCGGCGTCGCGCTCGCTCACTTGAACGCGCACGCGCCCGCTCTGCACGTCTTCCTTCACATCGAGCTCGAGCTTCGACACGAGCACGAGGCCCGAGGCGTGGCGCTCGTCGGCGCGGCAAATCACGAGGTACGCACCGGGTTCGTCGAGCTGCAGCTCGATCGCGTGCTTCGCCGCCGTGTCGCCGTCGACGCGGCCTAGCTCGAGCGCGCGGCGCACCTTCGGCGCGATGCCAGCCAGGTTGACCGCCGTCACGCGCGAGAGGTTCTTCTCGCGCAGGTACAGCGTCATCAAGTCCACCGGGTAGACGAGCACCTCGGCTTCGGCGACGTTGCGGTGGACGAGCTCGAGCTTCGCCTTCTCGCCCGGACGCACGCGCGTGATCTCCGGCAGCGCAATGTGCTTCTCGCGCATCGACTCGAGCGCGTCGCGCGCGTCCGCGAACAACTTGTCGACGCGCTCGTAGTACCCCGCCGCCGCGCCGAACTCCTGCCGCGCATGGTGGATCTGACCGAGGATGTAGAGCGCGAGGTCGCGGTTGGGCGACGGCGACTTGCGGCCCGCAGCGTCGGTGTACTCGGCGGCCGCGATGCGTTCGAGCACCCCCACCGCCGCTTCGTCTTCGCCCAAGTACCAGCGCGCGACGGCGCTCGAGTACAGGAAAGCGTCGGCGAACCGCGGCTCGGTGAAACGCTTCGAGAGCTCCGCGCCGAGCTGCGCCGCACGACGGTAATCCTCGAGCGCCAGATGCGCCGTCATCAGGTTGAGCCCGGCCTCGGGCGCCTGCGGATCGCGCGGGTGCAGCGCGAGGAAGCGCTGCAGCTCGAGCACGCTCTCGTACACGAGCCGCGCCCGGTCGCGGCCCTTCGCGCGGATCTTCGCGTCGGTCTTGGCGCGGTGCGCGAGCGTGAGCAGCTTGTCGGAGAGCGTGAGCGACGCCGCCACGACCGTCGGAGCGTCGGGGTACTCGCGGCACGTGCGCGCGAGCACGTCGACCGCCGCCACGAACTCCTGCTCGGACTCGAGCGCGTCGACGACGCGCAGTTCCTTGCCGAAGGTCTCCTCCAGCGTCGCTCGGAAGATCGTCAGCGCGCGCTCGAGTTCGCCGAGCTCGCGATAGGCCCCGCCGACCACGAGCACTTGCTGGAACGGCACGTAGAGCTGCGGGTTCTTCTCCTTGAGGATCTCGAAGTAGCGCACGATGTCGCGCGCATTCTTGCGGTCGATGTTCGCGTACAGCAGCGTCTTCGCGGTCTCGGACAGGATGTTGTCGCGCAGGCGCGCTTCGTGCTCGTCGATGAGCTTCTGGAGCAGCGCGCGCGCCGCTTCGCGCTCGCCGGCCGCGAACTTCGCCTGGCCGAGGTGGAACAGCTCGTCCGGCGTCGGCCGGTACTTGCTGCGGTCGGCCGCCTCGCCGCGCGCGAGCACGCTCAGCGTCGGCGCCGCGGCCGACATGTGGAGCCGGCCCGGCGCGTAGATGCTGCGCATCACCGCCGGGAGCGCGCGGTATTCGCCGGGGAGCGCGCCGATCAACGTGAACTCGATGCGCCGCGATCCGAGCATGCGCCCGAGGTGCACGTGCAGCTCGCGGCCGTGCTGCTCGACCAGGTCTCCGTTCGCGCTCGCGCTCCCCGCGAGCAACGTCGCTCCCGCCGGCAGCGGGATCTCGACCACGACGTAGTCGTCGTCCTCGGGCCGAGCGCCGCTCGGGCGCGAGCGCAGGACGTAGAGCGAACCGCGCACCAGGCCGCCGAACTCGACTGCGTCGACCTTGTTGGTCCACGTCGAGCGCTGTTCGTTGAGCACGGAGAAACCCGTCGGAATCTCGACGCCGGCGAAGCGCGGCGGCGCGGCGACGAAGTCGAACTCGCCGATGCGCGACCGGCCGGCCTCGGCGTCGAGCTTGCGGCTGAAGCCCCGCAATTCGACGCTGAAGTGCGGCGTGCCTCGGCCTTCGACGCGCAGCTCGACCTGCACCTCCGCGGGCGCGGAGTCCGCGATCGCCACGCTGAAGCGCTCGCCGGAACTCGCCGGGTTCAGCACGATCGTGCGCGCTTCGCCGCCCGCAGCGCGCACGGTGACGCGCGCTTCGGTCGCCGCCGGCTGGCTCTCGCCTCGATAGCGCGCCACCGCCGCGACGCACAGCCCGCGCACGCGGCCGTCGTACCAAGGCCTGTGCGCGAGCAGGTACTCGAGCGCTTCGCCGAGCCTCGCCGAGCGCGGTTTCGCACTCTCGAGCGCGAGCGCCGCGAGCGCGGTCATCTCGAGGTGCGACGGCATCCAGGCCGAATTGCCTTCGACCGCGAACGCGCACGCGGGACGGCGGTCGTGCAGCTCGAAGGGCGCCGCGCGCTTCTCGAGCTCCTCGGCGACTTCCAACGCCGCGGGCTCGAGCTTCATCTCGCTGAGCGCGAGCGAGGTGTAGGCCAGCGCCGCCGGCGAGAGCTGCGCGCGTTGGCGGTGAAGACGGTTCAAGGCGCCGAAATCGCCGGCGCCGTTCGCGGCGAGCGCCCACGAGATGAGGGCCTTGGTCTCGTCGGCTTGCATCGACGTGTCGGAGAAGGCGCGCTGCAGCGCCGCGCGACCCTTCTCGAGCACTTCGGGCGCCACCACGAGCCCGCTCGCGCGCGCCGTGGCGAGCGCGACCATCGCCGCACTCGCCGATTCGACGTGCGGCTGGCCCGCGCCGATGGCCCAGGTCCACTCGCCGCGTCCGTTCTGCGCGTTCGAGAGCCGCGCGACGAGCGCTTGCGCCCGCGACAGGAGCCGCGACAGGTTCGGAGCGCGCGCGACCGCGCCGCGCTGCACGAGCTCGAGCGCCGCGCAGACGCCGAGCAATTCGTTCGCGATCGCGGCCGTGTGCGTGCTCGAAGCGTGGCGCCAGAACGGAACTTCTCCGAGCGCGGTGGCGACGAGCAGAGCGTCGACGCTCGGGCCGACCGCGATCTCGAGCACGCGTCCGCGCGGTTCGCGCTCCGCATCGAGCGCCACGCTGAACGAGGCTCGATCGCGCAGAACGCCGCTTCGCGCGGCGACGAGCTCCACGCCGTACGGACGGACCTCGCAGTCCACGGCGTGGTTCGCGGTGGGCCGATACGGGCGCGCCGAGGAGAGCGACGCGCGAGTCCCCTGGCGCGGGACGCCGGTGAGCTCGGCGACGACCTCGAGCGTCGCTCGAAGCGCGCCCGGCGCCACGCGACCGAACGCAGGAAACACGCACTCGACCGCTTCGACCTCGCCCAACGTCACACTCTGCGAGAGCACCTGCGTCTCGCCGCCGGCTTCGAGGCGCAGCTCGAGCTTCGCGGCGCCCGTCATGCCGGTCGAGTTGTGAACGCGCGCGACCAACCGCGGCTCGTCGCCCTCGACCAGCTCGGACGGCGCGTACAGCAGCGCGAAGAACTCGTCGAGCGCCGTGAGCACGGTCGCCGCTTCGCCCGCGAGCAGGCCGACGTCGACTCCGCGTGCGAGGCAGCGCCAGCGCTTGCTCGACTTGGGCAGCGAGACTCGCACGGTCGCGTGGCCCTGGGCGTCGGTGACGATGCTCGGCGACCAGTGCGCGAGCAGATCGCGTTCGGCCAGCGCGCGGGCTTGGGCGCCGTCATCGGAATGCGTGTCGACCCCGGCGCCTCCGCGGGCTTTCAACGACCTCTTGCCGCCGAACCGACCTCCGGCCCCGCCGCCCATGCCGACGGAGCTCGCATCGGACTCTTCCGCCGCTTCCGCCTTCTTCTCGCCGCGTCCGAGGAAGAAGTCGTCGCTGCCGGTCAAGGCTTTCGCCGTCTGCGGCGCCGGATCGCCGGTGACGTAGCCGAGCGCCGTCATCGTCTCTTGGCGACTCTGGTTCCACTCGCTCAGCTCCTTCAAGCGCTCCGCCTCAGCGAGCAGCGCCGACGCGACGACCCTCGTGGCCCCGACGTAGCGGAACGTGCAGCTCGAAGAGGTGACGAAGCTCGCCGTGCGCTCGCGTTGCGACGGAAAGAGGTTCGCCAGCCTCGCCGTGAGGTCCGGATAGATGCCGAGCAGCGCTTCGTCGAGCACGGCCAGCGAGAATTCGGCCTGAACCGGGCGGCCCAACTGGTCGCGCACGCGCAGCACGATCTCGAGCTCCTCGCCGGGCTGCGGCGTCGCGGTCCGAGGATCGAGCTCGACGCGCAGCGCGCGCGTGGCCGCGAAGGCGACTTGATCGCTGAACAACTCGCGCTCCCCCATCATCGCCGCGGCGACGACGAAGTCCGGCGCGTGCTCGTTCTCCACCGTGAACTTCACTTCGTTCACTCCGCTCGCGAGTTGGACGATGCGGTGCGAGAGCAGCTTGCCCGTCTCGAAGGTCACCAGCGCCGTGCCGGGCTTCGAGCGATTCACGAGCTGGAGCGCCACCGCGCGCCCCACTTCGAGCGTGTGCGTGTCGACGAAGAAGCGCAGCTTTCGCGCGTCGCTGTCGCCGGACACCGAGACGCTCCCGACCGCTTCGATCGGATTGCCGAAGCGATCCGCCGTGGACGCGACGATGCGGTACTCACCCTCGTCGAGCGCCAGCGCGAAGCCCGCCTCTCCGCGTTCCGTGTCCAGTTCCACGTCGCGCGTCTGGACTTCGCGCGTGGCGCCCTTCTCGAGCCGCTCGAGCACCGCGACGCGGACCTTCGCCCCGACCGGCGTCTGCTCCAGGCCGCGCGCCGCGAGGCGCACTTCGAAGCTCGACCCTGCGAGGACCGCGCTCGGCGGCAAGGTCATCGAGAGCTGGAACTCCTGGGCCACGAGGTACGCGACGGCCTCGGCGACGAGTTGCTCTTCCACGAGCGTCGCGCGGAGCACGAGCCCTTGCTCGGCCGCGAAATCGCGCGTCTCGAGCTCGACCTTCGCTTCGCCTTCCGCGTCGGTGGTCAGCTCGAGCGTGCGGCCGTCGGGGAGCTGCACCAGGAGCGGCGAGTTCGCGATCGGTTCGCCCCACGACCACGTCGCGAGCAGTTTCGCCTCGACTCGCTCGCCCCGCATCCAGAACGAGCGTTCGAGCTCGAACTCGAGACGCGCCTTCGGCGGCTGGAAGCGCTGCACTTGGAGCGTCGCTGTGTGGAGTGCGCCGCTGGCCGTCGTGCAGACCAGGCGGTGCTCTCCCAGCGCCGCGGCGACATCGAGCTCGATCTCTCCATGCGCCGTGCCGAAGCGCGACAGCTTCACCCGCCCGCCCCACACCACTCGACCGCTCGCGTCCGAGAGCTCGAGTCCGATCTCCTCGTCCGGCGTCGCCGTCAGCACGCCTTCCCGCAACTCGCGCACGATCGCGCGCCAGCGCACCGTTTCGCCGGGCCGGTACGCCGGCCGATCCGTGTAGCAAAGCCCCCGCGGCGTCGGCTTCGCGACGACCGTTCGATTGCGACGGGCGAAGGCGTTCGTCGCAACGTGCCCGTCGCGCAGCACGAGCACGCTGAGCGCCGCTTCGTCGGACAGGCCGCTCAGCTTCGCGAGCGCGACTCCATTGGCGTCCGTCTTCACTTCGTGCAGGCTCGGCGCCTGGTCCGCGCCGCGCCCCGCGAGCATCACTCGCGCGCCGCCCGCCGCGCGCTCGGACGGAAACTCCTGCACGAAGACGAGCGCCTCGTCGGCGGAGTTGCGCAGCAGCACCTCGAGATCGCTGGAGATCACGAGCGTCGTCGCGCGCAGCGATGCGCCCGAAACGGCGACCGCCCACACTCCGGGCCCTTTCACGGGCAGCTCGACTTCGCGTTCAAAGCGTCGGTAGCGTTCGAAGCCCTCGAGCGGGAGCTCCACGACCTTGTCCGCCGCGATCAAGTCGAGGTCGAGGGACTCGACGTCCGTGTGCGCGAGGTTCTTCCGGAAGTAAGCCTCCAGGTCGAGCGCGAACACTTCGAGCTTCAGCGCCTCGATGTTGCGCACGTTCAAGCGCACGCGCGGCGCCGACGACGTGCGCCAGACGCGCTCGGTGAGAAGCTCGAGCGCCGGCAGCGTCATTTCGTTCAGCGCCGCACGCGCCTGGTCCTTCGCGGCCCCGAAGGTGCACTCGCGGTAGGCCGCGACCGCGCCCTCGAGGTCGTCGAGCTCGCGCTCCAGCACCTGTCCGATGCGAAGCAGCGAGGTCGACGCCGCGTTCGACTGGGGGTACTTCGCGACCACGCGCCGCCACTGCTCGATCGCCGCACGGTGCAGCGTGTCGAGGTCCGCGCGCACCGCTTCGCGACGCTCCTTGCGCGCTGCTTCGCGAAGGGCCTTCGCTTGCTCGACGAACAACTCCGCGATCAGCGGCTGCGTGTCCATCGCGCGCCAATCGAGCGGATAACGCGCCAAGAAGGCCTCCCACAGCGTTCGCGCGCGCTCGTGCTCGCCCTCGCGGCGCGCGATGGCCGCCGCGGTGTACTCGAGATCGACGAGCCCTTGCTGCGCCTGCGTCCAGCGGTTCCCCGTCGGGAAGCGCGCGACGTACTCGCTGAAGGCCGCCGCCGCTTCGTCGAGTCGCTCGGCGGCGGCGAGGAGCTCGCCCTTGCGGTAGAGCGCGGAGGTGCGCAGCGTCTCGAGCTCGGCCGCGCGCGAAGTTTCGGCGGGCGCGGGCCAGGCGAGCACGCGGTCGAAGGCCGCGAGCGCGTCGGGCAGGCGATCGAGGCCGGCGAAACGCTCGCCGAGCTCGGCCGTCGCTCGCGGCGCGAGCGAATGCTCGGGGTAGGTCTCGACCAGTCGCTGCAAGACGCCGACCGCAATCAGCGCCGACGCGCGGTCCGACGAGTACGTGCCCGCGCGCGCGTGCATCGCGCGTCCGTCGAGCTCGACCAGCGCTCGCAAGTCCGCTTCCGTCGCGGCGGCGCGCCACGCCGTCCAGCGCGGCGCCTGCGCGCGCACTTCGGCGACGGCGGCCGACAGGTCCTCATACGCACGGCGCGCTCGCGCGACGTTCTCTTGCTTTGCGAAGCCCCGCGCTTCGAGCTCGCGGATCTCGAACACGTGCGCACCGGCGTGCTTGTGCGACTTGCGCTCCGGATCGAACTCGTCGCGGTAGCTCTGCGCGGCGTTCGTGAGATCCACCCAGCGATTCAGATCGCTCAAACAGTGCGCCGAGCGCCACAGCGCCCGTTCGCGCGTCGCCGGCGCCACGTCGAGCGCCGCGACCTTGCCGTACAGCCCCAGCGCGCGTTGGGGGTCGAGCTTGGGCGCCTCGGGCGTCGCGCGCTCCGGCGGGATCGAAAGCGCGTCCGCCAGCTCGAAGTAGATCTGTGCGAGCTCTTCCTGGCGCGCCTCCGAGAGCAGCCGCCGCGCTTCGGCTTCGTAGATTTCCTCGGCGAGTGGAAGCTGGCCGAGCGCGCGCAAGGCGTCCGCGCGCGCGAACTTCGCCTTGGTGCGCCACACGCTGGCCGGCTCGCGCTTCTCGAGCTTCTCGAACACGCCCACCGCGTCCGCGGCGCGCCCCGCGAGCGCCAGCGTGCGTCCGCGCAAGTAGAGCCACCAGTCGGCGAGCGCCGGTTGATCTCGCTCGAGCCCGTCGAGCGTGCGCAGCGCCGCGTCCCACTCGCCGCTGAGCAGCGCGAGCCGCAGGGCATCCGGCACGCCGTGGTCGTTCGGGTTGCGCTCCGCGGCAGCCTTCGCACCCGCGTTCGCACCCGGCGTCGCACCAGCCTGCCCAGCCGCTGACTGCGCGTCCTCCGAGGCCGGCGCCGAGCACGCGAGGAACGACAAGCAGACGACGAGGAGGCCGCGGCGCAACGGCGCGCGGCCACGAAGTGCGGTGCGAAACATCGAATTCTCCAAAGGGCGAACGGGCGCGAGCGCGAGCGGAGTCGGAGCGTGCGAGACGCACGCCGAGGAGCGCCTTGCGAGCGACGTCGACCTCAACGTAGCCAACGCGACCCGCAGCGGCCACACGCGGTGCGAAGCGGAACGCCTCCACGTCGCCGAGGCGCGCTCTACCAACGTCCGCAGCGCGTGTACGTTCATGGCGGCGCGCTCGAACGCCGCGATCGTGCGCATTGTTGGGCTCGGCGCGAGAGAATGTCCGCTCGTCGCGCGCGAAACCGCGGCCCCGACCTCGAACTCAACGCGCGCCGCGAACTTCTTTCAGCTCGCCGGCACGGTGCGCTGGCGCTGCTCGCCGAGCCCGTCGATGCCGAGCCTCATCACCTGCCCCGCGCGCAGGTAGATCGGCTCGGGCTTCTGGCCGAGTCCAACACCGGGCGGAGTGCCGGTCGAGATCACGTCGCCGGGGTGCAAGCTCATGAAGCGACTCAAGTAGCTCACGAGAAACGCGACGCCGAAGACCATCGTCTTGGTGTTGCCGTCCTGGAAGCGGCGGCCGTCGACCTCGAGCCACAGGTGCAGGTCTTGAGGGTCGCGCACTTCGTCGCGCGTCACGAGGTACGGGCCGAGCGGACCGAAGGTGTCGCAGCTCTTGCCCTTCACCCACTGTCCGGTGCCTTCGAGTTGGAAGGCGCGTTCGGAGAGATCGTTGATCACGCAGTAGCCCGCGACGTGCTCGAGCGCGCGCTCGACACTGACGTGTTTGGCTTTCGAGCCGATCACGACGCCGAGTTCGACCTCCCAGTCGGTCTTCTCGCCGCCGCGCGGGATCTCGACGTCGTCGTTCGGGCCGCAGATCGCGCTCGTCGCCTTGCTGAACACCACCGGCTCGCTCGGCACTTGCGCGCCGGTTTCCGCGGCGTGGTCGGCGTAGTTGAGGCCGATGCAGAGGAACTTGCCGACGCCGCCGACGCACGGACCGAAGCGCGGAGAACCGTCGACGCGCGGCAGGCGCTGCACGTCGACCTCGCGCAGCCGCGCGAGGCCCGCGGGCGTGAGCACCTCCCCGCGCAGGTCGTCGATCACGCCGGCGAGCGAGCGCAAGCCGCCCTTGGAATCCAACACGCCCGGCTTCTCGCGGCCCGGCTCGCCATAGCGAAACAGCTTCACTTCAGTTGCTCCATCCGCCGTCGATCACATGGATCGCGCCCGTGGTGTATCCCGCTTCGTCCGACGCGAGGTGCACGACCAGCGCCGCGATTTCCTCGGGCGTTCCGAGGCGCCCGATCGGTTGACGCGCCACGAACGCCGCGCGCGCCTTCTCGACATCGCCGTGCAGCGCCGCACTCAGCGCGGAGATGCGTTCGTCGAGCGACGGCGTCTGCACCGTGCCGGGGCAGACCGCGTTGCAACGCACGCCGCGCGACACGAAATCCGCCGCGACGGACTTCGTGAGCCCGATCACGGCGGCCTTCGTCGTCCCGTAGACACAGCGGTTCGGCGCGCCCTTCACGCTCGAGGCGACCGAGGACATGTTCACGATGCTGCCCTTGCCGCGCGCGAGCATGCCGGGCAGCACCGCGCGGATCGTGCGGTACATCGAGGTCACGTTGAGGTCGAACGAGAAGGCCCAATCCTCGGCCGAAACGTCGAGAATCGTTCCGTGGTGCACGTACCCGGCGCAGTTGAACAGCACGTCGAAGGGTCCGTTCGCGGCGACGAAGGCGTTCACGGCCGCTTCGTCGCGCACGTCGAGCTTCGCGACGCTCAAGCGCGGCTCGGCGTTGCGCAGCGCTTCGAGCGCAGCCTCGTTGATGTCGGTCGCGTGCACACGCGCACCCTCGCGCGCGAACGCGAGCGCCGTCGCGCGTCCGATGCCCTGTCCCGCCGCGGTGACGAGCGCCGCCGCGCCTTGCAGCCGACCGCCCATGCTCACGTCGCGGTTGCGACCGCGTTCAGCGCGCGCTCGCGCCACACGGGGCCCGCGGGGAACTCGAAGTCGGCGAGCGACTGCGCCTTCATGGTGATGCCGTAGCCGGGCGCCGTCGGCACCAGGTAGCGGCCCGCGCGAACGCGCGCCGGCGCTTCGAAGTGCTCGTGCAAGTGGCCGACGAACTCCGCGACGCGGTTCTCGAGCGAAGCCGAGATGCGGATGTAGTCGACCATGATCAGATGGTTCACGTACTCGCACAGGCCGACGCCGCCGGCGTGCGGGCACACCGGAACGCCGAAGCGCTTGGCGAGCAACATCACCGCGAGCACTTCGTTCACGCCGCCGAGGCGGCACGAGTCGATCTGGCAGAAGCGAATCGCGTCCGCCTGCATCAGTTGCTTGAAGATCACGCGGTTCTGGCACTGCTCTCCGGTCGCGACACCGATCGGAGCGATGGCGCGCGCGATCGCGGCGTGGCCGAGCACATCGTCGGGCGAGGTCGGCTCCTCGATCCACCACGGATCGAAGCGCGCGAGCGCCTTCATGTTCTCGATCGCTTCGCCGACCTCCCAGCGCTGGTTCGCGTCGAACATCAAGTAGCGCTCGGCGCCGATCTCTTCGCGCACCACCGCGGCGCGCCGCAGATCGTCGTTCAAGTCCGCGCCGACCTTGATCTTGAAGTGCTTCCAGCCCTCGGCGATGCCTTCGCGGCACAGCGCGCGGATCTTCTCGTCGCTGTAGCCGAGCCATCCCGCCGAGGTCGTGTACGCCGGGTAGCCTTCGGCGCGCATCTGCGCTTCGCGCGCGGCCTTCGTCGGCTCGTTCGCGCGCAACATCTCGAGCGCTTGGCTCGGCGTCAAAACGTCCGACAGGTAGCGAAAGTCGATCGCCGAGACGAACTCCTCGGGCGTGAGGTCGACGATCAGCTTCCACAGCGGCTTGTTCTGCGCTTTCGCGTACAGGTCCCACGTCGCGTTGACGACCGCCGCCGTCGCGAGGTGCAGAACGCCCTTTTCCGGGCCGACCCAGCGCAACTGCGACTCGCTGGTCAGCGCGCGCCAGAAGCCCGCGAAATCGCGCGTGATCGACTCCAGCGTCCGGCCGATGACGAGCGGCGCGAGCGCCTTGCACGCCGCGACGCACAACTCGTTGCCGCGGCCGATCGTGAACGTGAGTCCGTGGCCTTCGAGTCCGGGCGTGTCCGTGAGGAGCACGACGTACGCCGCGGAGTAGTCCGGATCGACGTGCATCGCGTCCGAGCCGTCGAGCTGATCGGAGGTCGGGAAACGAACGTCGCGGACTTCGAGCGCGAGGATGCGGGTGCTGCTCATGGAGTGGACCAGTCGTGCGGCGCCCTGCCAGGGCCGACCTGATTAGGTGAAGTCAGCCCGTAGAACGACACAGCGCTCCCACCGAAAAGCAGTTCTCTTTCGGCGGAATTCCATTCGTGCGCGAGCGCGTCCGCGGCGGCGCGCCAGCGCAAATAGTCCGCGTCCAGCTCGATGACGGGCCAGTCACTTCCCCACATCAGTCGCTCGGCGCCGAAGGTCGCACGAGAAAACTCGAACGTCGCGCGAAGTGCGTCGAGCGACCAGTTCGCGCCCGCTTCGGTGACGAGACCGGACAGCTTGCAGCACGTCGCGCGCGAACTCGCAAGCTCCGACAGATGCGCGCGCCACGCGTTCCAACCGCTCCACGTCGCGCCCTGCGAGAGCTGCGGCTTCGCGGCGTGGTCGACGACGATGCGCAACTCGGGCAAGCGCTGGCGAAGCTCGCACAGAGCGGGCAGTTGCGCCGGCTTCACGAGCGCATCGAAGCGCAGATCGAGCTGCGCCGCCGCGCGCAACGCGCCGAGCACCGAGGGTCGGAGCACCCAGCGGTCGTCCTCCAGATCCTGCAGCATCGGCCGCACGCCGACGAACTTGGGCCGGCTCGCGAGGCGCGCGAGTTCTTCGGGCGCGTCGTGGCGCTCGAGGTCGACCCAGCCGACGACGCCGGCGACGAACGGCGTGGCGCGCGCGATCTCGAGCAGATGCTCGGTCTCCGCAACGCTGTCGGCGGCCTGCACGAGCACCGTCGCGTCGACCTCGGCGCGCGCGAGCAACGGCGCGAGGTCTTCCGGCCCGAAATCGCGGTACAGCGGCGCGAGTTCCGGCGTCAGCCAGCGGTAGTCGCCGCGCGCGAGCGTCCAGAAGTGCTGGTGCGCGTCCACGCGGAAACTCCGCGGAGTTTGGCTCGTCAAGGCGCACCGCCGCTCGAATCGATCGGGGCGCTCGAATCGATCGGCAGGCGCGTCCCGCCGTTCGCGTCCGATTCGTACAGCGCTTCGACGAGCGCCATCGTGCGCCACGCGTCCTCGACCGACGTGTGCAGCACACCGTCCTCGCCCGCCGCGAAGCGCTGCAAGTTGCTCATCGTTCCGAGGAACGCGTCGGGGAACCAGTTCCCCACCAGCGGCGCCGAAATCCACCTGTCGCCTTCGAGCGCGATCTCGAGCGTGTCGGGCCGGCCGCGCGGATAGTCGAGGTTCACGCCGAGCACCGCGACCGCGGCGCCACGCAAGCCTTCGAGCCGCAACTGCGACGTCTGATGCTTCAGCCCGTGCGCATGGTGGTGGTTCACCGCCAGCGAGCAGCGCACCTCGTCGCCGTAATCGAGGATCGCGCTCGTGCGCGAGCTCGCGAGCTGGCGCGCGCTGGGATGCTTGACGGTGCGCGCGTACACGCGCTGCGGTTCGCCGAGCAGCGAACGGATCAGATCGAGGTAGTGGATCGAGTGCAGCGCGATCTCCATGCGCGCCAGCGACTCCATGAACGGCCACAGCTCCCAGGGCATGCGGCAGTTCACGTGGACGTCGAGCTCGACGAGGCGGCCGAGCAGACCGCGCTCGACCGCGTCGCGCAGCGCGAGCATCTGCGGACTGAAGCGCAGTTGGAAGTTGACCGCCGCCACGAGTCGCTTGCGACGGCACGCCGCGCGGATGCGCGTCGCATCGGCGAGGTCGAGCCCGAGGGGCTTCTGGATCAGCACCGTCGCGCCATCGGGCAAGCGCTCGACCGTCTCGAACACCGCCGCGGGCGGGAGCGCAAGGTCGAACACCGCGTCCGGCGTTTCGAGCGCTTCCTCGAGCGTTTCGAAGGCGCGCGGAAGCTCCCACTTGCGCACCAACTCGGCGCAGCGGGCGCGGTCGACGTCGAAGGCGCCGGCGACCGCGAGCCCGCCCATCCGGTAGGCCGGAAGGTGCGCGTCGTTCACGATCCCGCCGGCGCCGACGAGGACGATGGGGCGCGGCCGCGACGGCGGCGCCCAGCGTTGGCGCAGCGCGCCGAGTGCAGCTCGCGCGCCGCTCACCTCATCTCACTCGCGCGGTGACCGTCCCCGTCGCGGCCGAGCGTCCGCCGAGCGAGGCCGACAGCCGCGCCGCCGTTCTCGCCAGCGCTTCGCGCGTCAACACGAGCGAACTGTCGTCGGGGACGTCGAGGCGCTCGATGAACGGCACGGTCATCGCCGCCACGGCCGAGCCGCGGTGGTCGAACACCGGCGCGCTCACGTCGCGCACGCCGCGGATGCGCGTGCTGTCCATCTCTTCGAAGCCGCGCGTGCGGATCGCTTCGAGGTCGCGCGCGAAGTTCGGCCGCGCCGCGCTCTCCTGATCGCCGAGCGCCGCCTTGGTGAGGATGCGCGTGCGGTCGTCGGCGGTCTGGAACGCGAGCAACACGCGGCCCGACGCCGTGTTCGCGAGCCCGATCACGGAGCCGACGCGCACCGCGAAGCCGATGTGGCCGGGGCTGTCGGTTTGCGCGACGACCACGCCGTGACCGCCTTCGATCAGCGCGAGGTGGCACGACTGGTGAACCTGCGCCGCGAGCTCGCGCATCAGCGGACCCGCGTTGCCGAGCAGCCGGTCGATCGGCGTGTGGCGGTGTGCAAGCTCGAAAAGCTTGAGCGTCAGGATGTAGCGGTCGCTCGGCCGTTGGATCGAGAGATAGCCGCGCTCGACCAGGCAGTTGAGCATGCGGAAGATCTCACCGACCGTGCGGCCGAGCCCGCGCGCGATCTCCGATTGCGACAGGCCCTCGGGCCGATCGGCGAGCAACTCGAGAATGTCGAGGCCCTTCTCGAGCGCCGGCGCGCGGTAACGGCCGCGCTCGTTCTTGTCGTCGTCTTGTTCTTTGTCTTGCTCGGTCAAGGCAGCGCCTCGGGATGCACGGGGATCTGGGTAGTGCGTTCGTGGGACCACGAACCGGAACTGGGAAAGCCGTTTTACTTGCACGGAACGGCGTTTCGCAAGTAAAAGCATCGAGACCGTCACCCGCGCCCCCGTCAGCGCCCTTCCCGGGCCCGCGGGCGCCCGTCCCAACGCCGTCCGGCCCGTCTTCACGACGGGAAACCCCATGCGCAACGCCGCCCTCCTGAGACTTCCGTCGATCGGCCCGCTGATCGGGCTTCTTTTCTTCGGGCTCGCCGGGTGTGGAGCGGAGCCCGCGCCGACGGTCGGAACTGAAACACCGTTGCGCGTCGCCGTGGTCCCGAAGGGCACGACGCACGTGTTCTGGAAGGCGGTCGAGCGCGGTGCCCGCGAGGCCGGCGCCGAGGTCGGGCTCGAAGTGATCTGGAAGGGACCGCTGCAGGAGAACGATCGCGCGCAACAGATCCAACTCGTGCAGCAGTTCGTCGCCGACGAAGTCGACGGCATCGCGCTCGCGCCGCTCGACCATGCCGCGCTCGCGTCGGTCGTCGCGCGCGCTCGCGCCAAGGACATCCCGGTCGTGATCTTCGACTCCGACCTCGACGGAACTCCGGGCGTCGACTTCAAGAGCTTCATCGCGACCGACAACCTCGCCGGCGGGAAGCTCGCGGGCGAGCACCTCGTGAAGTTGATGGGCGGCGCGGGCAAGGCCGTGATGTTGCGCTACGTGGTGGGTTCGGCGAGCACGCAAGCGCGCGAGGACGGTTTCCTCGAGGCGACGAAGGCCGCGGGGCTCGAAGTCACGGTCGACAACCGCTACGCGGGAGCGACGGCCGGCGAGGCGAAGACCACGGCGCTCAACATGATCGACAAGCTGCGCGAGGCGGGCGGCGTGTTCTGTTCGAACGAGTCGGCGACGGGCGGCATGTTGCTCGCGCTCGAGCAGATGGGTCTCGCCGGCAAGTTGCGGTTCGTGGGCTTCGACGCGTCGCCGCCGCTCGTGCAGGCGCTGCGCGATGGAAAGATCGACGCGCTCGTGGTGCAGGACCCGCGCAAGATGGGCGAGCTGTCCGTGAAAACGCTCGCCAAGGCGCTGAAGCGCGAGCCGATCGAAGCGCGCATCGACACCGGCGCGGTGCTCGTGACGCGCGAGAACATGGACCAGCCGGAGATCGCGGCGCTGTTGCAGTAGCGCGCGAGGTCGCGGACGAGTCGGCGCCGTCGCCTCAGCTCTCTCGCACCGAAGACGCGATTCCGCGGCGCGCGCGGCGTTCGGCGAGCCACTCGGTCGCGATGCAGCCCAGAATGCCCGTGCCCGCGAGGTACACGCCGCGCACGGTGCCCGAGATCTTCGAGCGTCCGCCCCGGCGGCGCGTGTAGTCGACGGGCGCCTCGGCGCACGCGAGGCCGCGGCTCGCGGCGCGGATCTGCATCTGCACCGTCCATCCGAAGGTCGGCGCGTCCATCGCCAGGCGCTCGAGCGCGCGGCGCGAGACGGCGCGAAACGGGCCGAGGTCGGTGAAGCGGACGCCCCACAACCAGCTGATCGAGCGCGAGGCGAGCACGTTGCCGAAGCGCTGCGGGAAGGTGAGCGCGCCGCGCTCGCGCCGGCCGCGTGCGCGCGAGCCGATCACGAGCTCGAGACCGTCTCGCGCGATCGGCGCGACGAGGCGCTCCATCTGTTCGGGCACGTCGCTTCCGTCGGCGTCCATGAAAACGAGCACGTCGGCGGCGCCGGCGGCGCGGATCCCCGCCAGACAGGCTCGGCCGTAGCCCTGCCGCGGCTCGCGCACCAACTCCGCGCCGCCCGCGAGCGCGACTTCGGCCGTGGCGTCCGTCGAGCCGTTGTCGACGACGATCACGCGGTCGACCCAGCTCGGAATGCGAGCCAACGCACCGCCGAGCGCTTCGGCCTCGTTGAGAGCCGGGATGACGACGTAGACGCGCGACGAAGCGAACATGGTGGATCG
>CALFYL010000293.1 GCA_937952135.1 uncultured Planctomycetia bacterium | reverse complement strand
CCCGCCCCCGACTTGCGCGCCTTTCTGGCCGATTTGCGCGCCGCGCGCGAGCTGGTGGAGATCGAGGCCGAGGTCGACCCGGACCTCGAAGTCGCCGAGATCCACCGCCGCGTGATCGCCGCGGGCGGGCCGGCGCTGCTGTTCAAGCGCGTGAAGGGCTGCGACTTTCCGCTGGTCACGAACCTCTTCGGCACGGCGAGCCGCGTCGAGCGCGCCTTCGGCAAATGGCCGCAGGAGTTGATCGGCGAAGTCGCGCGCCTGCCGCACGAACTCGTGCCGCCGACGCTCGGCAAGGTGTGGGCGAAGCGCGGACTCTTCGCGTCGCTCGCGAAGGTCGGCATGTCGCGCTCGAGCGGCGGCCCTGTCACGCAAGTCGTCGACACGCCTCCGCGCCTCGCGCGCCTTCCGGCGCTCAAGACCTGGCCGCGCGACGGCGGACGCTTCGTCACACTCCCGCTCGTCTACACCGAACATCCCGAGGGTCTCGGCCCGAACCTCGGCATGTACCGCATCCAGCTGTTCGACGACGCGACCACCGGACTGCACATGCAGATCGGCAAGGGCGGCGGCTTCCACTTGCAGCGCGCGGAGGAGCTCGGCCGGCCGCTCCCCGTCGTGATCCACGTCGGCGGACCGCCGGCGTTGATTCTGTCCGCGATCGCGCCGCTGCCGGAGAACGTGCCCGAGCTCTTGCTCGCGAGCTTGTTGCTGCGCAAGCGCGTGCGACTCGCGACGCACCCCGCCAGCGCGCTGCCGATCGTCGCCGACGCCGAGTTCGCGCTCGTCGGAGAGGTGCGCCCGGGCGCGCGCCGCGCCGAAGGCCCCTTCGGCGACCACTACGGCTATTACTCGGAGACGCACGACTACCCTGTGTTCACTTGCAAAGCGCTCTTGCGCCGCAGGGACGCGATTTTTCCGGCCACCGTCGTCGGCAAGCCGCGCCAAGAGGACTTTTTCCTCGGCGATTACCTGCAGGAGCTGCTCTCACCGCTGTTCCCGGTCGTGATGCCGGCCGTGAAGCAACTTTGGAGTTATGGCGAGACCGGCTACCACGCGCTCGCCGGCGCGGTGGTGAGCAATCGCTACAAGCGCGAAGCGATGGCGAGTGCGTTCCGCATCCTCGGCGAAGGCCAGCTCGCGCTCACGAAGTTCCTGATCGCCACCGACGGCGCCGTCGACTTGCGCGACTTCAAGCAGACGCTCGAGCACGTTCTCGCGCGCGCGGACTTCCGCACGGACCTGTTCCTGTTCTCGAACTTGTCGATGGACTCGCTCGACTACGCCGGTCCGCGCATCAACGAAGGTTCGAAGGGCGTGCTGCTCGGCCTCGGCGAGCCGGTGCGCGAGCTGCGCGGCGAATTCAGCGGCGCGCTTCCGGCCGAGTGCCGCGACGCACGCGTCTTCTGCCGAGGTTGCCTCGTCGTGGAGGCGCCGAGCTACGAACGGGAACCCGAAGCCGCCGCGCGCATCGCCGCGCACCCCGATTTCGCCGCCTGGCCGCTCGTCGTGCTCAGCGACGACGCCGAACGCGCGACGCGCAGCGCGACGAACTTCTTGTGGACGACGTTCACGCGCTTCAACCCGGCGAGCGATTTGACGGCCGCGAAGGTCGAGCTCGTCCACAACCACCCGTCGTTCACGCCGCCGGTCGTGATCGACGCGCGCATGAAGCCGTGGTACCCGCTCGAGCTGTTCTGCGACGATGCCACCGGTGCGCTCGTTTCGCGCCGCTGGAACGAGTACTTCCCCGCCCGCAACGTCGCGATGGGCGACAGCGCGCGCGGGCACCTCGACTGATTCGGACCGCCGTCGCGGACGCCGCAAAACGTCGCGACGACTATGCTGTAAGGGCGCGGACCCCGCGTTCGCACCCGCTCCTCGAACCAGGAGATTCCCAATGAGTCGCGTCTTCGTCGCTTCGCTCGCCCTCCGGCTGTTCGGCATTTACGCCTTGGTCGCCGCGCTTCAGTGGGTCGGCGCGCTTGGCGAGGCTGGGCTCGAGTGGATTTCGAGCACCACTCAGCCGACCGACGTGCCTCGCTACGGCTCGGATCGCTTCCCCCTCACGGAGTCCGTCGGCTTCGCTGTGTGGCTTTTCGCGGGGATCGTCTGCCTGACCAAGGCCGACGTCTTCGCGCGGCGCTGGGCGGGCGACGACAGCGAGAGTCCGAACGCCAACGGCCGCGTCGATGCGCGCGCGCTCGAGCTCGTCGGTTACCGCCTGATCGGAGTGCTGGCGCTCGCGAACTACCTCCCGCAGGCCATCGACGCCGCCGCCGTGGTCGTGACGACCGGGACCTTCGCCAACACTTGGGGCTACCAGATCGGTTCCGTGGCCGCCGTCGCCGTCGGGTTCTACCTCTTGTTCGGCGCACGCGGGCTCGCGAGCCTCGTCGACCGCGCGCGCGGCGCCGGCTTGCAGCCCGGCGAGCAAGCCTGGAAGTCGCCGCGCGTGTGAGCGCACGCTCGCGCGAAGCCGCCGATTCGCGTTAGCGCGGCGCCTCGCGTCCTCGCTCGCGCCGCTCCACTGCGGCTGCGCCTGATTCTGTCTTCACGCGATCTGGCACTTCGGTTCCTCAACTGCGGGTTGTCCGCGCGAGCGCGCGGCCATCCAGCAACCCGATCCAGCGAGGGAATCGAAGTCATGAGTCAGAACAGCAAGCTGCGCGCTCTCTGCGCGCGGGCGACGACGTTCGCGGCCTTTGCGGCCGCCGCGTCGGTGGCGCAGGCGCAGGTGCGCGTCCAGATCCTGCACGCGTCCGATTTGGAAGGCGGAGTCTCCGCGATCGGCGACGCGCCGCGCTTCGCCGCCGTCGTCGAAGGCTTGGAGAACGACGCGGCGGCCGCGAACGTGCCGTCGATCCTGCTGTCCGCGGGCGACAACTACATCCCTGGACCGTTCTTCTCGGCCGCCGGCGACGTCTCCATTCGCACCGCACTGCGCAACGCGCTCGGTCTCGCGCAGGTGCGCGAGCGCGAAGGCCGCGTCGACGTCGCCATCCTGAACATCCTCGGGCTCGACGCCTCCGCGCTCGGCAACCACGAGTTCGATCCGGGCACGACGGCGCTGCGCGAGATCGCAGGCCCCGACATCCGCGACGGCAACGGCGACGGCGTGCTCGACGACGCGCGCTGGTTCGGGACCGACTTCCCCTACCTCAGCGCGAACCTCGATTTCAGCGCCGATCCGAGCCTCGCGAGCCTGTTCGAGCCGGGCTTTCCGCTCAGCACGAGCTTCAAGGGCTCACCCGCGGACCTCGCCGCGGCCGCGGCGAAGCGCAAGCTCGCCAGCGCGACCATCGTCGAGCGAAACGGCGAGCGTTTCGGCATCGTCGGCGCCACCACGCCGCTGCTGGCGACGATCTCGTCGCCCGGGCTCACGGCCGTGAAGAATCCCGGCGCGGGCACGAACAACATGGCCCAGCTCGCGACCATCCTGCAGCCGGTGATCGACTCGCTGCTCGGGCAAGGCGTCGACAAGGTCGTGCTCGTCACGCATCTGCAGCAGATCGCGCTCGAACAGCAGCTCGTGCCGCTGCTCCGCGGTGTCGACATCGCGATCGCGGGCGGCTCCGACACGCTGCTCGCCGACGCGAGCGACGTTCTGCGTCCCGGCGACGTCGCCCAAGGTCCGTACCCGATCGTGGCGAGCAACGCCGACGGCGATCCCGCTCTGATCGTGAGCACGGACGGCCAGTACAGCTACGTCGGCCGGCTCGTCGTCGACTTCGACGCCGCGGGCCGAGTGCTGCCCGCGAGCGTGAACCCGATCGTGAGCGGCGCCTACGCGGCCGACGACAGCGGGGTCGCCGCGGTGTGGGGCAGTCTCGTCGATCCGTTCTTGCCCGGGACCAAGGGCGAGCGCGTGCAGACGCTGACCACGGCCGTGCAGGCGATCGTCACGGCGAAGGACGGCAACGTCGTCGGCAACAGCGACGTGTTCCTCGAGGGCCGGCGCGCGTTCGTGCGCACCGAGGAGACCAACCTCGGCAACTTGAGCGCGGACGCGAACCTCTTCCTCGCGCAGCAGTCCGATGCGAGCGTGCTCGTGTCGCTCAAGAACGGCGGCGGGATCCGCGACTTCGTGGGCGCGATCGACGGAGCGAGCGGCGCGCTGCTCCCGACCCAGGCGAATCCGCTGTCGGGCAAGCAGGCCACGGAAGTTTCGCAGCTCGACATCGAGAACACCCTGCGCTTCAACAACGGGCTGTCGCTCGTGACGGTGAGCGCTTCGGAGTTGCTCGCCATCCTCGAGCACGCGGTCGCCGCGAGCGGCCCGGGCGCCACGCCCGGTCAGTTCCCGCAGCTCGGAGGCTTGTCGTTCAGTTACGACCTGGCGCAGCCGGCGGGTTCGCGCGTGCGTTCGGCGGCCATCAAGGGCTGGGATGGCGCCACGCTCGACGTTCTCGCTCGCGACGGCGTCGCGGCGGGCGATCCGAATCGATCGATTCGCATGGTGACGCTGAATTTCCTCGCGAGCGGCGGCGACGGCTATCCGTTCCCGGCGTTCGCGGAGGACCGCGTCGACCTGCTGCTGCCGGGCGCCGGCACGGGCCTGTTCAACTTCGCGAGCGACGGCAGCGAGCAGGACGCGATCGCGGAGTTCTTCGCCGCCGTGCACCCCGATTCGCTGTCGGCGTATTCGGAACGCGACCTCCCCCAGGCGCAGGACGCGCGCATCCAGAACCTCGCCGCACGCAGCGATTCGGCGGCCTTTCCGCCCGTTGCCCCCGCCGGTGCTCCGCGGCTCGAGCTCGTGGGCCGCTACGACGGCGGTCTCGGCGAAGGCGCGGCGGAGATCCCGGCCTACGACGCGATCTCGCGCCGACTGTTCGTGGTCAACGCCGAGGTCGCGAGCGTCGACATCGTCGACCTCGCCGATCCCGCGCAGCCGAGCTTTGTCAGCTCGATCGACATCGGCGCGCTCTTCAGCACCGCGACCGCCAGCGCCTCGCCGAACAGCGTCGCGGTGTCGAACGGGCTCGTCGCGGTCGCCGTACAGCTTTCGGCCGCGGGGGGCGAGCAACTGCCCGGCGTGCTCGCGTTCTTCGACTCGAACGGCGGGTTGATCGAGCAGGCGGTCGCCGGCGCGCTTCCCGACATGGTCGCGTTCTCTCCGAACGGTTTGTGGGCGCTCACCGCAAACGAAGGCGAGCCGAACAGCGACTACTCGATCGATCCGGAAGGCTCGGTGACGATCGTCAACACGTTGCGCGTGCGGCTGCAACTCGCGCTGCCGCAGCTCGCGCACCTGTTCCCACTGCGTCCGAACGACACGCGGCAGGTCGGCTTCGACGGACTCAACGGCCAGAAGGCGGCGCTGCAGGCGGCCGGTGTGCGGATCTACGGACCGAATGCGAGCGTCGCACAGGACCTCGAGCCGGAGTACATCGCCGTCGACGCAAGCTCGAAGCTCGCGTACGTCACGCTGCAGGAGAACAACGCCGTCGCGGTGATCGGGCTCCGCTCCGGGAGCCTCCTGCGCGTCTCGCCGCTCGGCTACAAGGATTGGTCGCTCTCGGCGCTCGATGCGAGCGACCGCGACTTCGCGATCCGCATCCAGCCCTGGCCGGTGTTCGGCATGTACCAGCCCGACTCGATCGCGGCGTACGACGTCGGATCGTCGACCTTCCTGGTCGTCGCGAACGAGGGCGACGCGCGGGACTACTCGGGTTTCGCGGAGGAAGCGCGCGTCTCGAGCCTCGCGCTCGATCCGGGCGTGTTCCCGAACGCCGCCGCGCTGAAGAACAACGCGGCGCTCGGCCGGTTGACGGTCACGAACCAGCTCGGCGACCTCGACCTGGACGGCGACTTCGACGCGCTCTACACGCTGGGCGGACGTTCCTTCTCCATCCTTCAGGCGCACCGCAACGGATCGGTGTCGGTGGTCTACGACAGCGGCGACGAGCTCGAACAGATCACGGCCTCGCTCGATCCGGCGAACTTCAACGGGTTTCCGTTCGACACGCGCAGCGACAACAAGGGCCCGGAACCCGAGGGCCTCGCGCTCGGCGCGATCGGCGCGCGCACGTACGCGTTCGTCGGGCTGGAGCGCATCGGCGGCGTGATGGTGTACGACGTGACCGTCCCGACGGCCGCGCAGTTCGTGCAGTACGTCAACACGCGCACGGTCGTGAACGGCGCCGAGGTCGGCGACGTCGCGCCGGAGGGGCTGGTGTTCGTGCCTGCGAACGCGAGCCCGACCGGTGCGCCGCTCCTGATCGTCGCTTACGAGGTCAGTGGCACGGTCGCGATCTTCGAAGTGCGCTGACACGCGCTCGGCGCGCTGAACGTTCGCCGTCGGGCGGCGTCGCACTCGCGGCGCCGCCCTTCTTCGTCGCCGCCGCGCTCGCGGGCCGAGCTCAGATCGCGTTCGCGCGCGCGGACTTCGATTCGCGATAGAGGCGCGAGCGCGCGGCGTCGTAGGCGTCGGCGAGCTCGCGCTGTCCTGCGCCGAAGTGCTTCGCGACGTGGCGGAGGAAGTCCTGTTCGGAGCGCGGCACCGAACCGTCCGCGAGCGCGAGTTCGCAGAGTTGTTCGAGCCAGGCGACGGCCTCGTCGAGGTCGCGCGGCTGCGGCGCGGCGAGCTGGTCCAGCGGCGTGGAAAGCAGCGCTTCGAGGTGCTCCGGCGGGTCTCCGAGCCGCGCGGCGAGGGCTTCGATCGCGCGGCGTTCGCTCGCGTCGACTTGTCCGTCGGCGCGCGCGCCGGCGACCGCCCACGCGAGCAGGCCGGCGGGCGCCTGGGTCGCAACGGGCGCCACAGCGGTCGGGACGGCCGTGGGCGCCGCGGTGGTTTTCGCGGGGGTTTCGCGCGGCGCCGTCGAGCTCGCGCGGCGCGCCGCTTCGCACTCGTTCAGCAGCTTCGCGTGCTTCGGCGCGCCTTGCTCGACGATGTCCGCGACCAGCCACGTCGACGGCCCGCCCGTGCGCGGAGTCGAGCAGTACGGACAGAGCGGATCGACTCCGCCCGAATCGTGCGCGCCGCAGTTGGCGCAGATCGCCGTCGTAAAGGTGTCTTCGAGCTTCGTGCGCGCACCGGCGGGGCGTTCGAGCACGAACAACGTGCGGCGGAGCGTGCGGTGCTCGTCGAGTTTGAGGCCGCCGTCGGAGGAGCGCGTCGTGAAACGGCCGTCCCACACCACTTCGACCACGGCGCGATCGAGCGCCTCCGCGGAGAGCAGACCGCGCGTGCGAACGGACCCCACGGCTCGGTCTCCGACGTGCATGCGCGGCGCTCCGGGCTTCGCGGCGGCGAAACGCTCGGCCTCGCGCTCGAGAAAGGCCTGCGTCGCCACGCGCGCGAGCGGGTCGGCGCGCCAGGTGCGCGCGGCGTCGCTCCAGCGCCAGAACGCGACCGAAACGCGGTCTTCGAGCATTTGCACGGACAATCCCGGGTCCTTCTGCACGTAGGCGTCGAAGCCCGGCGTCGCGTGCTCGTCCTCGGGGCGCCACTCGCTCGCTTGAGTGATCTCGGCGAGCACCCAGTCGAACTCGCCGCTCCGCACCAGCGCGCCGCAGCTCGCGCACTTCGCGGATTGGTTGAGCGCGAGAGACGCTCCGCAATTGGGGCATTGGCCCTCGATCAAGCCCGCGCCGCCGCGAGTCTTCGCACCGCGGCGTCGCACGAAGCTCCAGCACTCCTCGAAGTGCCTGCGCGGCAGCGACGATCCAGAGAGGCGCTTTCCGCTGGCGAGCTCGACGCGGTGGATGTCCGCCTCGAAGGCGATGCGGGCCGTGAGCGTCTCGAAGCTGCGTCCGAGCTCGACGTGCTGGACGCTCACGCGCTCTACGCGCAGGCCGTCCATGCCCTGGCGCCAGCCGGCGGCGCGCTGCTCTGCGATCTGCAGCGAGAAACGCTCGAAGACACCGTCGGAAACGAAGGCTCGAAGCGGTTCGAGCTCTTGCGCGCACCACGCTGCCTGCGCCTTCTTGAACGCCGTTTCGATGCGCGCCGTGAACGCGGCCTGGTCGAAGCTCGCGTCGGCTTTGCGCAACGCGTCCGTGGCGCGCGCCTGCGCTTGCTGGACGCGCAAGGGCCGCGCGCGCTGGATCACGCGCTCCTGATGGCGCCACCAACCCTTGCGCACGCCGATTGCGAAGACCACCAGCACCAAGATGAGCAGCGGAACGCCGACGGCCGGGTAGTGGATCGCGAAGCGCACCAGCCAGAACAGCAGTTCGATCGGCAGCGCTCCATCGCCCCCGTTGCCTCCCCCACCGCCGCCGAAGGCGCCGCCGCCGCCGGCCTGGCTGCCGAGCATCTCGAGAACCGCGCTCATTCGCCGCGCAAGCTAACCGCTGTGCGCCGCCGCTGCATGCCCGTCGGTGCGCCGCGAACTCGGGCGCCGGCGCCGAAACAACCTCGGCCTCGCGCGCGAACTTCGCGTGCGAGGCCGGGCTTGCGAGCGCGATCCGGCCGCGCTCCGTCGGCGCTCAATCTGCGCCGGCCCCCTGGGGCGGCGTCGCCGCAACCCGCAAGGCGCCGTCTTCGCTTCCGACGTTCAAGGTCACGATCTGCGGACAACGCAGACAGATTTCGCCGCCTTGCTCGGCGTACCAGCGACACGTCGAGCGGATGCTGCACGGAGGCAAGCGGTCCATCACCGGTCGAAGCGTCGCCTTGAGGCGCTGTGCGAGCGTGCAGTGCACGCCGTCGAAGTGACTGCAGCGATGCTCCTCGCAGTGCGCCGCGATGCGCAGCGCTTCCGTCGGCTTGATGTCGCCGAGAAGCTCGCGGAGTTCGGGCGTGAGGTCGGTCGGCTGGGACAGGTATCCGACGCGCGGATGTGCGGCGTCGCCGGCGACGACGCCGAAGACCCGCGCGCCCTCCATGTCGGGCTGCGCGCTGGGACACGAACGGCCCGCGGAGTTCGGAGCGCCCACGTCGGCCTCAGAAGCTCTGCGGTCCGCCGCCGCCGAGCAGCGTGTTCGGGACCTCGACCTGGTTGCCGAAGCGCTCGATGAAGCCGACCAGGATGTGGTCGCCGAGCCGCACGGTCGCGGGCTGGAACGAGTCGAGCTTCCCGTTCACGCTCGCGGTGATCGTCTCCGCGAGTTTGTGCGCCTGATCGAGGTCGACTCGCTCGCGCAACACGCGCCCGACGATCCACCACGGCAGCCGCGCGAAGTCCTGCGGCCCGATGTGCGGCTGGAGTTCGAGCTTGTACTTGCTCTGCGCGATCGCGACGGCCTTCGCGACGGCTTTGGAGAGTTCTTCGGGACGGATGCGGTGCGAATCGACCATGAGAGTGCCCTCGGGAAGGGAGAATGCAGGACGCTGGTAGCAGGACGCTGCGGGACCGCGGACGCCGGCTCGCCGACAAGGGCGCGCGGCTCGGCCCCTTCCTTGGCAGCGGAAGAGCGGCACGCGGCGGAAGGCGAAATCCCGCGCATCGCTCGAGCTTCCCCGAAGTCGCCCGTCGAAGGAGTTGGGGGCCGGGCTGCTAACCTGAGCGGCAATGAACGAGAAGCAGATCGCGCTCGAGACCGCCGCGTTCCTCGATTCCGACGCGGCGCGGCGTTGGGCGAGCCGGCGCGCCGACGCCAAGCGCATCGTCGAGCGCTACGTCGAGGCGTGTTACGAGGGACTCGGCAAGGCGCCGTGGCTCGTCGACGGCGAGGACGTGCGCCTGCTCCTCGCCGAGCAGTTGCCGGCGCGCATGGAACGCGCGGACAAGCTCGCCGAGGTCGCGGTCGAGGTGCTGGAGGCCTTCTACGACCATCTGGCGACGACGCGCGTCGTCACGCAGGCGTTCGAGATCCGCCAGGCCCTCGCACAACACGGCGAGAGCTTCGCGGAGGTCGTGAAATCCGGCCGCATGGCCAACCTCGCGGCGAAACCGGCGGCGCCGTTCATCCACAAGGCCGACAAAGTCGGTCGCAACGATCCGTGCTCGTGCGGAAGCGGCAAGAAGTACAAGAAGTGCCACGGCAAGGACGCGTGACGCGCCCGGACGGCATCGCGCGGTATCCGCGGGCGTGTGTTCCGCCGTGGTGGGCGCGCGGAGGTCACGCGCAGACGATCGCCGCGCACATGGTCCCGAGCCGCGCGCGGTCGATGCGCGAGCGCCGCGACGTCGAGCGCCGCGAGATCGTGCTCGAGGACGGCGATCGGCTGGTCGCGCTCGCGACGCCGGGCACGAGCGGAGTGCGCGTGCACTTGTTCCACGGCCTTTCCGGCGACGTCGATTCGGACTACGTGCGCCGGGCGGCGGAGACCGCGAGCGCGCGCGGCCACAGCGTGTGGGCCGTGAACCACCGCGGCTGCGGAGACGGCCGCGGGCTCGCGCGCAAGCCGTACCACTCGGGGCGCAGCGACGACTTGCGCGCGGTGCTCGAAGCGAGCCGCCGGGAGGCCCCCGACCTCGTGAGCGTCGCGATCGGCTTCTCGATGAGCGGCAACATCGCGCTGCTGCACGCGGGCGAGCCCCATCCGCTCGCGGACGCCGTGATCGCCGTCAATCCGGTCGTCGACCTCGCGAACGCCTCGAAGCGCATTTCGCAGGGCTTTTCGCGGCTTTACGAGCTGCGCTTCGTGAACCGGCTGCGCGCGGATCTGCGCGAGCGCCAGCGGCTCGGCCTGATCTCGGCGGAGTTTCGAGTTTCGAGCACGTCGACTCTGCGCAACTTCGACGACCGCGTCACGGCGCCGCTCGGCGGCTTCCGCGACGCGGACGATTACTACGAGCGGTGCTCGAGCTTGCGGCGGCTCGCGAGGGTCAGCCGGCCGACGGTGGTCATCGCAGCGGCGGACGATCCGTTCCTGGACGCGAAGCTGCTCGCGACGGCGCCGCTCTCGAGTTCGATTTTCCTGCACATCGAGGAGCACGGCGGGCACATCGGTTTCCTGGGGCGCGGCATGGAGCGCTGGATCGACGGCGCGCTCGAGCACTACCTCGACGAACTGCTGCGCGAACTTCGCGGCGCGGAGAGGTCGCAGTGAACGCGAAGCTCCGGCGTGCCGCGATCGCGCTCGGGATCTTGCTCGCGGGCTGGGCGGCGAGTTCCTTCGTCGCGCTCGAGTTGCTTCGCCGGCGCGCGAAACCTGCGTTCGCCGAGCCGCGGCCTGCTGCGTGGGCGGGCAAGTGCGAAGAGCTGCGGCTCTCGACCCGCGACGGCGAGTCGCTCGGCGCGTGGTTCGTCGACGCCGCGGAGAGCGCCGCGCCCACCGTCGTGCTGCTTCACGGCAAAGGCGGCGCGCGCGGCTCGCGCGTCGGCGCGGCGAACGTGTTTCTTTCCGCGGGCTGCGCCACGCTGCTCGTGACGCACCGGGCGCACGGCGATTCGAGCGGCGAGCGCGAGGACTTCGGCTGGAGCGCGCGCGAGGACGTGCTCACCGCCGTCGACTGGGCCGCGCAGCGCCGCCCAGGCGCGCCGATCGTCGTGTGCGGCACGTCGCTCGGCGGCGCCGCGGCCGTGTTCGCCGGCGCGGAACTCGGTCCGCGAGTGGCGGGCTACATCCTCGAATGCGTCTATGTCGACCTCCAGAGCGCCGCCAAACGGCGCTGCGAGCTGCACTTGCCGCCGGTTCTCTCGACGCTCGCGTTCGCGGGCCTTCGCGCCGCCGCCGCCGTTTCGTGGCCGCAATGGAGCGAAATCGCGCCGCTCCGACGCATCCGAGAGCTCCGCGCGCCGGTGCTGATCCTCGCGGGCGGCGCCGACCGGCACTCGCCGCCCGAGGAGGCACGCGCGCTGCAGGCGCAGATTCCCGACCGCTCGAGGCTCGTTCTCATCGAGAACGCCCACCATGATCGGCTGTTGGCCGCCGACGCCGCCGCCTACGAGCGCGCGGTGCGCGAGTTCCTCGGCCAGCTCTCCACGAGCCCGCCCATCAAATGAAGCTCCTCCTCTCCGCGCTCTCGGCGCTCCTAACACTGTTCGCCTCCGTCGCGCTCTCGCTCTCGCCGTTGCACGCGGCGCAGACCCCGGCGCCGAGCGATCCGTTCGACCACGAACACAAGCTGTGGAACGACGTGCTCACCGCGCACGTCAAGGGCGACCGCTTCGACTACGCGGCGCTGAAGAAGGATCGAGTCAAGCTCGACGCCTACCTCGTGCAGTTGCGAGCCGCGACGCCGAAGCAGGTCGAAAGCTGGACACGCGAGCAGCGCTACGCCTTCTGGATCAACGCCTACAACGCGCACTGCATCGCGCTGGTGCTCACCGAGTACCCGGTCGAGAGCATCAAGGACATCGGCGGCTGGTTCTCGTCCGTGTGGAAGAAGGCCTTCATCGACATGCCGGCGTTCCACCCGAGCGGCAAGCCGAAGAAGCTCTCGCTCGACGACATCGAGCACGGAATCCTGCGGCCGACGTTCAAGGACGCGCGCGTGCACGCCGCGGTGAACTGCGCATCGCTCGGGTGTCCGGTGTTGCGGCCGGAGGCCTTCGTGGCGGGCAAGCTCGAGGTCCAGCTCGACGACTCGGCTCGCAAGTGGCTTGCGGACACCGCGCGCAATCGCTTCGAGCGCGAGAGCAGCCGCGCCCAGATCTCCGAGATCTTCCGCTGGTTCAAGGAGGACTTCGACCGCGAGGGCGGCGTGCAGGCGTGGATCGCGAAGTTCGCGCCAGCGGAGCATGCCGAGTGGTTGAAGGCCGCGCCGAAGCCCCGGATCGAGTACGTCGACTACTCCTGGAGGCTCAACGACGTCGCGCGCTGAGCTCGCGCCGATCCGCGGGGCCGGCGTCAACGCGCCGCGGCCAGGATCTCGCGCGCGATGTCGAGGTGGTGGCGCGTGTGCGTGGCGGCGAAGCGCACCCACTGCGCGGCGCTGAGCGGACCGAGGATCTGGTGCGGCACCTTCAAGCTGCAGACGTCCAGCTGCGCGGCCTTCCCGCGAAGCTCCGCGAAATCGCGGGCGTTTCCCGCGAGCCACTCGTCCAGGTACTCGCGGTTGACGGTTTCCGGCGGGCGCACGATGCGCGGCGACTGCGCGCGTCCGCGCGGAAACTTCCCGGCCGTGAGCACCGCCAGAGCCTCCGCGGGCGGCTCGCCGACTTCGACGACGAACGGCCCGGCGCCCTTCAGCAGGCTGCGGAGATTTCGCACGACGAGCTCGTTCGCGAGCGAAACATGCGCGATGTGGTGTTCGACGCTCCAGCCGGACACTTCGGCGACCACGCGCTGCACCGCCGTCGCGGGCAGCGACAGCGTGCGTTCGATCTCGCGGTACGACTCCTCCAGTGAGGCGAACTCGACTTCGAGCGAGAGGTCCTGGGACATGGCGCGCGGGGCCTAGACGCCGCTCTTGAAGCCGTAGAACTCGGGGCGCTGCAAGGCGGGCGCGGCCGCGAGCGGGATCTGCAGGGTTCGCACGGCCCACAGGTCGCGGAAGATGCGGTACTTGAGCGCGGTTTGATCGAGGTAGTCGACGCCGGCGGAGCCGCCGGTGCCTGTGCGGCGGCCGATGACGCGCTCGACCATGCGCGCATGGCGCTGGCGGAAGATCACGAAGTACTGCTCCAGCTCGACCAACGCGTCGAGCACTTCGCGCGGCCAGGCGAGCAAGGGCAGCTCGCGGTACGTCACGATGAAGATCATCGCCGCGCGGATCCGGCGAGTGCGTTCGCCGCCCTCGTCGGCCGCCGGCTCGAAGAACGCGCGCGCCGAGCGCTTCTCGCTCTCGTAGCGCTCGCTCAAGCGGTCGCGGTCGCCCGTGCCCCAGTCGAGCGACAGCGCGCGGTCGCGGGCCGCGTCGACGCACCCGCCGTGCGCTCCGAGGAACGACTCGACGAAGCGCTCGAGCTCCGCGCTCGAGTTCGCGTCGCCGGGCCCCACGCCGTCGATCGGCGCGCGGTAGAGCCAGTTCTCGATGGCGGACTTCAGCGTCGGCATGTCGGCCAGCGAGTGCTCCACGCGCTCGAGCGCCGGCGACGCGTCGCCGCCGAAGCTCCGCAGCGCCTTCTTGTAGTCGCCGTCGATTCCGAGCGGGATGCGTTCGGCCTCGTCGAGCCCGAACAGGATCTCGATCTGGCGCAGTTGCGCGCTCTGGAAGCCCGACGCGCCCATCAGCTTGTCGCGGAAGGCGAGGTACTCGCGCGTGGTGAGGGTCTCCATCACCTCGAAGTGCTGCTGCGCCATGCGCAGGATCGTGCTGATGCGCTTGAGGCCGCGGACGGCGCCGGAGAGCTGCTGCTCGGCCACGCGCTCGTGGCGGAACAGGTCGCGCGCGCTGCGCATCTCGCGCAGGATCAGCTTGAACCACAGCTCGAAGACCTGGTGCACCGTGATGAACAGCACCTCGTCGTTGGCGAGCTTCGAATCGTCGTCCTCGAGCCCGCGTTGCAACGCGAGCAGCTCTTCGACGCGGATGTAGTCCCAGTAGTTCGTCGGGCGGGCGGTCATGGTGGAGTCATCGTTCGTCGCGGGCCGCGCAAGCTAGCGTTGGCGGCGTCGCGGCGCACGCGACGCGAAGCGCCGAGCGCGCTTCAGGGCTTGCCGGCGAGCCCGTTGGGGTTCGCCGCGGTCTTCTTGTACGTCGCGAGCACGCCGCTCGCCGGATCGACGGTTTGATCGACGACGATCGGGCCGGTGATCTCCGCGGGCTCGACCGGGCCGCCGAACCAGCAGTGGTCGAGCAGCAGGCGTTCGGCCTTCTTGTCCTGCGCGGGCGAGATCAAACGCAGTTTGCCGTCGAGCCGAAAGTCGGTGTTCGAGATGCGCGTCGAGCCGAAGCGTCCATACGTGGACTGCTCGAACTCGGCGCTCGAGGACAGCACGAGGTTGCCGTCGAACTCGAGCTTGGGGCAGTCGGCGAAGCGCGTCAGTGCGCCGCGGATGTCGCAGTTGCGCACGAGCACGTCCGCGAGGCCTTCGACGACCAGACCGCCGCCCATGTTCTTGGGCCGGCCGTTTTCCTGGCCGTTCCACGAGAGCATGAACAGGCGGCTCTTGTTCGCCGACTTGTCCGACAGCGGCGCGCCGCGGATCACGACCGGCCGGCGCGACGCACCGCCGTGGATGGCGATGTCCGCCGCCGCCACGGTGAGCTCGATGCGCGCGTCGTTCTCGAACTTGTTGTTCTCGCCGAAGATCTTCGCCGAGGTCGGCGCATCCTCCGCGGTGCGCAGACCGCCGCTCTTGAAGCTGCAGCGCGACAGGTAGAGGTTCTTGGCGTCCGGCGCGAGCTCGATCCAAACGTTCTCGAGCGAGACCTCGCCGCCGGTGACGGCTTTGAACTCCAGGGCGCCGCTGACCTCGATCACCGCGCCCTCGCCGCGGCCCTCGATGTGCGTGGCGCGCAAGCTCGTGACGGACACCGAGCTCGGGATCGTCACGCGCCCCTCGACGTAGTAACGCACGCCCTCTTCGCGCAGCGTGATCGTTTTGTCGGTCGGAAAGGGCTTCTGTGCGACGGCGAGCGCCGAGAGCACGGCCGTCGACAGCGCGAGTGCGTGGAACTTCATGGGCGCGGGCATTCTGGCGCCCGCGGATGCGCCCGGCAGCCTCGCGCTTCGAAATGGCGCCCCCTCCGGGCGAGCAGCGGCAGAATCCTGCAACTTCGCGCGCCGCAAGCGCGGTAGAGGAGCCCAACGACGCCGTGTCCGAATCCTTCGCCATGCCCTCGAACGCCCGACCGGCCGACGATCCGCCGCCGACCCTCGAGGCGCGGCTGAGCGCGGAGGCGCCGGCATTGCGCGCGTTCCTGGGGCGCATCGCCGGTGAAAGCGCGGCGCGGCAGCACGTGGACGACCTCGCGCAAGAGACCCTCGCGCGCGCGTTGCGCTACCGCAACGCCTTCGACGAGCGGCGTCCCGTCGGCGCGTGGCTGCGCGGCGTCGCTCTGCGCGTGCTGATCGACCACCGAGCTCGGCACGCGCGCTCGCCCGAGTCCTTCGACGCAGAACTCCACGAGCCGCGAGCGCCGGCGGTCGACCCGTTCGAGCAGCGCGACGAGCTCGAACGCCTGCTCGCGCCGCTCGCAAAGGTCGAGCGCGACGTGCTCCTGCGCTTCCACACCGCCGGACAGTCGATCGAAGAGATCGCCGCCGCGCTCGCGATGCCGGCCGGCACCGTCAAGTCGCACTTGCACCGCGCGCGCCGCAAGATCGCCGAGCGCGGCCGCGATCGGAGGGACACGAAATGAACGCCGACGCCTTTTGGGAGCGCGTGAACGCCGCGCTCGACCAGCGCCGCGACCCGCTGGCGGACCCGCTGGTCCAGCGGGAGCTCGAGGGATCGCCGGATCGGTTTGGCGAGCTCGAACGCTTGCTGCGCGCCGCGAGCAAGCTCGAACGTGCGCCGCAGCCTGCGCGCGTTCGCCGAACGGCCGCGGCGCTGATCGCCGTTGCAGCGGGCGCCGCAGCACTTCTCACGCTGCGACACCTGCAGAGCGCCGCGGACCGGCCGACGGAGCACGTCGCCGACGCCGCGCAGGCTTCGACCGGCGCCGCAGACTTCGCCCCGAGCGCGCCGCCGGGCTTCGTTCTCCAGCCCTGCATCGCGCTGCTCGAATTGCGCGCCACGTTCACGCACCGCACCGCCGACGAGATCCGCGAGGTGCAGATCGACGCGCTCTCCGACTCGAGTTCGCGGGAAGTTCACCGGCGGGCCGTCGAAGGCTCGGCCATCGCCTTTTCCGTCGCCACGATCCGCACCTCGCAGCTCCAGCCATGAACCTCGCCCTCCTTTCTCTGCTCTCGCTCGCGATGTGCGCGGGCCCGGCGTTGGCTTCCCAGACCCAGTTCGCGCCAGCGCACGTCGAAGGCGCGAGAGGTGAGTGCTCGCTCGCGATCTACGAGGTGCGCGACCTCGTCGAGCGGTTCACGCTGGATGTCACTCCTCCGGAGCTCGGAGTCGATGTCGCGACGACTCGCACGACCGTCGAGTCGACGACCGCCGAGGTCACGGACGCCGAGAAGCAGGTACGCGAAGCCGCGCGCTTCGCGTCTGCCAGCAAGAGTTTCGAACAGCTCCTGCTCAAGCTCCTGACGCCGAAGCTCGGCGACGCTCCAGAGCACCTCCAACTCTCCAGCACAGGCACACTCGTCGCCAACCTGCGGCGCGATCAACAACTCTGGCTTGAAGAGTTCCTGCAAACACAGCGGAACTTCGACGGCTTGATCCAAGTCGAGGTACGGCTTCTCACGCTTCCGCGCGGGCTGCTCGGCAAGCTGGGCGTCGACTCGAGCGCCATGTTGTCGAGCGATGCGCACCGCGACGCCTTGGTGGAGCAATTGCTTTCGACCCCTGACGTGCAATCCATCAGCGCGCCGAAACTGCAGCTGAACGCCAATCAACGCGCCAACATCTCGGTGCTCAACCAGGTTGCGTACGTCAAGGACTACACGGTGGAGATCGTGGAGCCCGGTCGCCAGGAGATCGCGGACCCGCAGATCGCGGCGATCAACGAGGGCGTCGTCCTGGACCTCCGCGCCACGCCGTTGCCGGGCCAGTTGTTCGTGCTCGACCTGAAGCTCCACAACGCGCAGATCCTGCGTCCGATTCGCACGCGCAAGATCCGCTTGAGCGCGACGCAGCCGACCGAGGTCGAGATCGGACTGCCCGAGGTCGCGACCGTTCGCATCGTTTCCTCCGTCGTGGTGCGCGACGGCGCGTCGGTCGTGTTGTCGACCCCGGCGCAGGACAACGAAGGCGACCTGGCGCTCGTGGTGACCGCTAAACGCGTGAACCGACAGGCAGCGCCGGCGGAATCCAAGTGAGCGCGCCGCTCACTGCGTCCGCAGCGCTTCGATCGGGTCGAGTTGCGCGGCGCGGCGCGCGGGGGCGGCGCCGGCGAGCAGGCCGGTGAGCACGCTCGTCGCGAGTCCGGCGGCCGCGAAGGCCGGCGAGTGCTCGATGGGCAGAGCCGGGACGAGCGCACCGAGCGCGAGGGCAACCACGTAAGCAAAGGCGAGTCCCGCGAGGCCGCCGAGGCCCGCGAGCAGCGCCGCTTCGAGCAGGAAAATGCGCAGGATCTCGCCGCGCGTCGCGCCGATGGCGCGCAAGAGGCCGATCTCGTGCGTGCGCTCCCCGACCGCGATCCACAGGATCGTCAGCACGCCGATCGCGCCGACGAGCAGCGAGACGCCGCCGATCGCGGCCACGGCGAGTGTCACGGCGCGCAGAACCGAGTCGAAGGCTTCCAGCATCGCGGCCTGCGTGAGCACCGTGAAGTCCTCGCGACCGTGGCGCTGCGTCAAGACGACGCGAACGCCTTCCACCACGGCCTCGGCGCCGAGGTACTGCGAGAACGACACGTCGATCTCGCTCAGCTCGTCGGTGTTGAAGAGCCGCGACGCGGTCGCGAGGTCGACGTACGCCACGTCGTCGAGATCGAAGGCCAGCATCTCGCCCTTCGATTCCATCACACCCACCACGCGCAGCCGCGCGCCCGCGATGCGCACCCACTGACCGAGTGCGTCGGCGCCCTCGAACAGCTCGCGCGCGAGCTTGGGCCCGAGAACCGCGCCCGAGCCCGACCGCGTCGCGTCCTCGGCGCTCAAGAACACGCCGCGCCGCACCGGCATGCTCCACACGCTCGTCGCGTTGCTCGTCGTCCCGATCACGTACACGTCGCGCGTGCGTCCCCCGCCTTCGACCGCGCCCTGGCCGACGATCGTCGGCACGACCTCCTCGACGCCGCGCACGCGCTCCAGACTCTGCGCGTCCGCGAAGGTGAGCTTGCGCGTCGAACCGCCGAGAACGCCGGGGATTCCGACCGTTTCCGTGCGTCCGGGCGTGATCTGCAACAGGTTCGTGCCGAACTGCGAGAACTGCGCCGCGACGAAGGTGCGCGCGCCCTCGCCGACGGAAGTGAGGAGCGTCACCGACGCCACGCCGATGGCGATGCCGAGCATCGACAGCGCCGTGCGCAGCGCGTGTTCGCGCAGCGCGGTGAAGCAGAAGGCGAGGCGCGAGCGGAGATTCATCGCTTCGAGAGCGCCAGCACGGGGTCGAGGCGCGCCGCGTTGCGCGCCGGGAAGACGCCGAAGCCGAGGCCGACCACCAACGCGACGCCGAGCGCGGCGCCGATGGCCCAGCCGGGCGGAGCGGCCTCGAAGGTCGGGAAGAAGCCGCGCGCCACGCCGGCGAGCACCCAGCCGAGCGCGACGCCCAGCACGCCGCCGGCGACCGACAGGAGCGCCGCCTCGAGCAGGAACAGCGTGACGATGTGCAAGCGCGCGGCGCCGATCGCGCGCAGGAGCCCGATCTCGGCGCGGCGCTCGCTCACCGACACCAGCATCACGTTCATGATCCCGATGCCGGCGACGCCGAGCGAGATCGCCGCGATGCCCGTGAGCGCGAGCGTGAGGACGCCGAGGATCCGGGTCAGCGAGCCGATGATCGCGTCGGGCGTGATGAGCGTGAAGTCCTCGCGGCCGTGGCGCTCGCGCAGGATGCGGTCGGCGACGGCGCGCGCGCTCTCGAGGTCCGCGGGCGAGCGCAGCATCAAGAGCACGCGAAACAGCGAGCGGCGATCGAACATGCGCATCGCTGTGGCCGCCGGAACGAAGGCCGCCTCGTCGAGGTCCGCGCCCATGTGCAGCCCGCGGTGCTCGAGCAC
>CALFYL010000292.1 GCA_937952135.1 uncultured Planctomycetia bacterium | reverse complement strand
ATCGAGTTGATGAACAGGATCAGGAACGGCGGGCTGGGCAGGTCCTCGTAGGCCTTGGCCACGATGCGCGCGTGGCGCGAGAGTCGGTCGACGGCTTTCATCGGGAGAGGTCTTATCGAGTAGACCACGCTCGAGCCGCGAGGGCCGCGCTCGGAGGCCGCGCGCCGCGTTCGCGAAGCGCCCTAACGCCGCGCCGAGCTTGTCTTTGCGACAATCTACCGCGCACGGGAGCTTCCGCCGCCGCGGGTCACTTCGACTTGCCTTTGGCCCCGCCCGCGGCGTGCTTCGGCACGCGCCGGTAGGGCGCCTGGAGCGCAAGCGCGTTGACTGCCGTCGCGTACACCCGCCCGCCCGCGTAGCTCCACGCGTCGTTCGGATCCCAGGAGCCCGCTTGCGCGCCGTCCTTGCGCTGCGCGCCGAGCAGCGCCGTGCGCAACGCCCGGTTCCATGCGGCTTGCACCTCCCCTCCGATCTCGTTGAACGCCGCGGCGCCGAAGAATCCGTAGAGGAAGTCGCGCTGATGCTCGTGGTCGCGAGGCAGCGAGCGACGCAGCAGTTTGACGCCGCTTTCGACTCCTGGACTGCTCCGAAGGTTCGATCCCTCGAGCAGAGCTCGACAACAGATGGCCGCCGCGGTGGTCGTCTCGAGGCCCTCGATCGTGAAGTGATCGTTGACCCCTTTGTACCGCGTGCTCGACGCACCGCTGCCGTCGTAGCCCGCGCGACCCGTGGCGTGATCGGTCGCCTCGTACATCCAGCTCAGTCCGCCAGTGAGGCTCGCGCGGTCGAACGTCAGCTCGAGCTCATCGCCGGCGACAAGCGCGAGCGTCGCCCAAGCGGTGACGAACGTGTCGTTGTCTCCCGAGGGCCGGCGGTCGTAGCGCCACCCGCCGTAGGGGTTCCGGGCCGCTGCCAACGCCGCGAGCGCATGTTCCGCCGAACTCGCGATCGCCGCCACACCCGCGAGCGCATAGGCCTCGCACAACGCGAGTGTCGCGATCGCATGGCCGATCATGGCATCGTGGCGCACGACACGCAGTCCGTCGTCCATGTAGATGGTTTGCAGGAAGCCGCTCTTGTCCTGCGCGCGCGTCAACCAGCGAGCCGCGTGCGCGACCTGCGGCGCATATGCACCGGTGCGAGGCGTGTGGCCGTCGGCCATCAGCGCGAGCAGCGCGAGTCCGGTGAGCCCGACGTCGTGGCCGAGCTGCCCCATCAACTCGCACGGCTCGCCCGCATGCGCTCCGCACACCGTCGACTCCACCGCGCACCAACGCCCGTCGGGCTCCTGGTGCGCGACGAGCCACGCGAGCGCGGCGTCGATCGCGGTCCTCACCTCCAAAGTCGCTCCGCTCGGAGACTTGGGCTCGCCCGCGCGCCCGAAGCGATAGAGGTACGGGTCGAGAGCGCCCTTCAACTTGGGGCGCAAAACGCGCTCGGGCTCCAGGTTCGGCGTGCCGAGCGCCAGCGCGGGGTTCGACGCTGCATCGCCGCTCGCCGCCGCCAGCTCGAAGTACCAGAAAATCCGATCGTTTCGCGTGAGTTCCCACAGGCTCGCCCACGAGCGGAACACCTCGCGGCGGAGCTGCCCATCGCTCTCGGCAGCGCCCGCCGGCCAGCCGAAGCTCGAGCCGCTCGCGATCGTCGCCGCGAGCGTGTTCAGCGTCTTCGCGCGCGCCGTCGCGTGGGGATCCGCTGCGTCGAGCGCCTGCCATTCGGCGAGCAACGCGGGAATGCGTTCGACGTCTCCGGGCGCAACCGTCTTCTCGCGCTTCGCATCCGCCGGCGCCGACGCGGCGAGTTCGCAATCGCGCGCCGACGCCTCGCGCTCCTTCGACACTTGGTCCCAGCGCTCGCGCGCGAGCAACGCCACGCGCCGGTCGCCGTCGTACTCGCCCGAGAGCAGCCACAACGCCGGCCGTCCGTCGCGGTGCTGGAAGATCCACTCTCCGCGCCGCAGGCCGTTGCGGAACTCGCCCTCGAACTGCGGCGTGCCGTCGGGCCAGGTCAGCGTCCAAACACCGTGACGCATGCCGTCGCGCTCGTAGCCGCACGCGCGCAAACTCCCGTCTTCGGAGCGCGTCTCGGCCCACTCCCACTGCCCGGTCTGGTCGAAGTTCTCGAGCCCGTCCTCGCGCCAGAAGCTCCATTTTCCCGTGCGTTTGTCGCTCGCGTAGCGCCCGCGCGATTCCTTCGTGCCATTCGCGTGCCAGGTCTCCCACGCTCCGGCGCGCAGGCCGCGCGAATAGACCCCCTCGGCCGCGAGCGTTCCGTTCTCATGCCACTCGCGGAATTTGCCGGTGCGCAGCGCGTTTCCGCGCTCCTCGACGACCTCGTACTCGGCGCGCGGACTTCCGTCCGGCCAGCTTTCGCGAACGGCGCGCGGCGCCGGAGTTTGAAGCAACGTGCAGAGCAGCAGAACCAAGGCTTGGGGAAGCATGGCGGGATCCTGTCGCACGAGAGCGAGCCCCGCAACCCGCGCGACCCCGCATCTTGAGCGCAGCCAAAGTCGACCGCGAGCGGCAGAATTAGCGGGCAACTCGCGGCTTTGCGACTCGAAGCGAAGTTCGTCGAAACGTTGGCCGCGCTGCCGGGTTGCTTCCGGCCCCCCCCCAACGCCTCGTCCTCGGGCGCCACCATGAAGAACACGCTGCTCTCGTCCGCGCTTGTGGCCGCCCTCGTCGGCGCCGCGAGCGCCTTGCTCGTCCACTCCTTCGTCGCCGACGAGCGCAGCGCGCCCGATTCCGCGCATCCGGCGTCGGCCCACGGCTCGCCCGCGAGCGCCTCGCTGCAAGCGGCGAGCGCGGGCAGCGCGGAACTCGCGCGGCAGTTGCGGACGCTCGAGGTCGAACACAGCGAACTCGTGGCGCGGCTCGAAGCGCTGGAGCGGCGCCCCGAACCCGAAGCGCGAGTCGCGCTCGCGCCGGCTCGCTCGGCCGAGGCGACGCGGAGCACGGACGGAGACGCGGCCGCGCTCGCGCCCGAAGTCGTGCAGGAATCCGTGGTGCAGGCGCTCGAGACGATCCGCGCCGAGGAACGCGCCGAGGCGGCGCGCGCCCGCGAGGAGCGCGAGCTCGAACGCATGGAAGAGCGCTTGGCGCGCGTGAGCGAGCAACTGGGCCTCGCGCCGGGACAGACGAACGATCTGCGCGCGCTGATGCAGCGCCAGCGCACGGAGCGCGAGGCGCTCGAAGCGCAGCGCGAAGCCGGCGCCGACCGCGAGACGTACCGCGCCGCCGTCGAGGAGCACCGCAAGCGCGAACTGGCCGCGCTGACCGCCATCCTCACGCCCGAGCAGTTCGAGACCTATCAGAAACGCGAGACCGCGCGCGGCGACGACCGCGGACGCGGCCGGCGCGGCTCGACGAACACGTCGGGCAGTCGCCGCGGGCGCTGAAGCTCGCCGCCGCGCTCGCACGCACCTTCGCACGCACCTTCGCACGCGTCGTGGCGCGCGATTCGGGGTGCGCAGCCCGGCAGTTCGAATTCAGAGCGGCTCGCGCGGCCGCGCGCAGCGAGTAGGATCGCCGGGCGAGATGCGACACGATCGACGCACCGAACGCCTTCGAAGGCAAGCAGCGCGCCCGTGGTGAGCCGCCCCGCCGCGCGCTGGATGCTGACGCTGACGGGCTTCGCGCTGGGCGCGGCGCTCGTGGTCGTGGTGGCGAAGCGCATGCAGCGCGACGAACGCTCGATCGACTTGAAGATCGACACGCGCGGCTTCGATCCGAAGGCGCCGTCCGCGATCGCGGCCGATCAGAGCTCGCTGCCGAGCGCGCTCGAGGTGGCGACGCCGCGCTATCCCGCGTCGACCTTCCGCCGCACGCCCTGGAATCCCGACGATTTCCCCAAGCCCACCACGGCGCGCAACAACCCGCTGCGCTTCGATCCGGTCGGCGGCTTCACCTTCTCCGGCGGCATGAACCGGCGCCGCGAATGGGCCGAGCATCCGGACGGCGGCTGGTACGTGCGCACGAATTCGTTCGGTCTGCGGGACGACGACGAGCCGAGTGTGGAGCGTCCCGATCTGCGCGTCGTCGTGGTCGGCGATTCGCACACCGCGGGCTACTGCAACAACTCCGAGTCGTTCGCGCAGCTCGCCGAGGCTGGGCTCGCCGCGCAACGCCCCTCGCAGCGCGTCGAAGTGCTCAACGCGGCCGTTCCGGGACAGACCTTCGTCCACCACCTCGGCGCACTCGAGCGGATGCTCCCCTTCGCCCCCGACGTCGTCGTCGCGGCGCTCTACGGCGGCAACGACTTCGGCGAAGCGCTCGGCTTCCAGCACCGCGCGCACGGCACCGCGCGCGGCGACCTCGCGGCGCTCGACGAACGCCTCGCCGAGGCGCGGGATGCGGACCCCGAAGCCGTCTCGCAGTTCTTCTTCTCCGTCGCGCAGTTCCATCACGACCCGTCGCAGATCGACGTCGCGCTTCAAGCCGCGCGCGACGTGCTGACCGAGATCCAGGTCACGTGCCTGCGCCACGGCGCGACGCTGGTCGTGCTGTACTTGCCCCCGCCGCCGGAGATCGACTGGGAGCGCCGCGCGGCGCGCTATGAGCGCGTGTTCGGCGCGCTCGGGCTCGGCCGCGAGCACCTGAGCGTGCTGTCCGGCATCGGCGACGCCACGCTCGAGTTCCTTCGGGCGCGCGGCGTCGAAGTGCTCGACCTGCGGCCTGCCTTCCGCGGCGCGAGCGAAACGGTGTACTGGGAGCAGGACTTCCACCTGTCGGTCGCGGGACACGCGCTCGTCGCGAGGGAGCTCGCACCCGTGCTCGCGCGAGTCGCACCGCCCGACGCCGCGCGCGTTCGCCGCGGGTCGCCGGCGCTCGAAGGCGAGTGGGCCCGCGCGCTGCTCTCACCTGGCGCTGGAGAGCCCGCGCCCGCGAGTCCGCCCGAACGTCCGCCCGAGAACTCGCCCGAGAACTCGCCCAGCACCTCACCCGCGACGCAGCCCGCGAAGTCCGACGGTCGCTGAGCTCGAGCGCGGCCTCTCGCGGGTCTCAGCGGCGCTCGACCGACACGCGCTCGATCGGAAGGCGCGCGAACAACTCCCGCACTTTGGCCTGCACGCGCCACGAGCGCTCCTCGTTCGTCGGCGCGTACCGCACGACGTCGACGCCGTAGCCGAGCGAGACATCGCGAAGGCGCGCGGTCGACGCTCCGCTCCACAATCGCTTTCCCGACTTCGCGTCGAACAGCTCGACGGCGACGCCGCCGACCTCGTAGCGCGCTGCGATCGCCGCGGAATAGATCGGATCGCGCCGCTCGGTGCGCAACTCGACCCACACCCGCGGAACGGCGATGTAGTTCGCGTCCGAGGCTCGAGTGACGACGATCCCGCGCGCCGCGAGTTCCTCCTCCGCTCGCAGCCGCAGCTCCTCCAGCAGCCCCGGATCGTCGAGCCTCAACGTGGAAGCGTCGCCCTCCTTCGCTTCGTCCGTTTGGCCCAGTTCGTCCGCCGCGGGGCCCGCATCCGGCGCCTCGGCGAACCACACGAACGTCGCGGGGGCCGAAAGCTCGCCGAACGCCTCGGCCTTCGAATCGATGGGCGACGAAGCGCACGCCGCGAGCACGGCGCTGGCCAGCGCGAGAAACAAGCATCGAGCGCGGGTGCGAAAGGAGTCGCAAGTGGAACGCATGAGGATCTCCGTGAGTGCTTCGTGGGCACGGCGCACCGTGGGCTTCACGACGTCGCGGCGGCGGCGCGGCGCAGTCGATCGTTGATCGCGCGGCCGAGCCCCTCGTCGGGCACGGGCTCGGCGACGATCCGCTCGGCGCCGCAGCGATCGAGCCTGCGCAGCGCGGCGAACAGATTGCGAGCCGCCTCGCGCAGGTCGCCGCTCGGCGAGAGCACTTCCGAGGCGAACGCGGCGCGCGGAGTGCGGAAGGAGAGCACCGCGAGCTTGCGGTCGCGCTCGCGCGCGAGGCGCGCTTCGGGCGCCTCGAACACGAGCGGAGTGCGCGGAGCGTAGTGAGCGCTGAGCATGCCGGGCGCGGACGGCGCGTCCCGCGAGGCCGCGCTGGCGACGGGACCGATCGCCGCTTCGAGCGCCTCGAGCGGCGTTCCGCCGGGCCGGTAGAGCACGCAGCGCCCCGCTTCCCAGCCGACGATCGTGCTCTCGACTCCGACCGTGCACGGACCGCCGTCGAGCACGTACTCGAGCTCGTCCCCGAGCTGTTCGACCACGTGCTGCGCCGTCGTCGGACTCACCTGCCCGAACACGTTCGCGCTCGGCGCCGCGAGCGGGAATTCGAGCTGCGCGAGCAACTGCGCCGCGAGCGGATGCGCCGGCGAACGCAGCGCGACGGTGTCGAGCCCGCTGGTCACGATGTCGGGCACGCAGGCGCGCTTCGGCAGCACGACGGTGAGCGGACCGGGCCAGAAGGCGCGCACCAGGCGCTCGGCCTGTGCGGGGATCTCCGCGGCGAACTCGGCCAGTTGCTCGCGCGAACGCACGTGCACGATCAGTGGATCGAAGCTCGGCCGGCGCTTGGCCTCGAAGATGCGCAGGCAAGCCTGGGCGTCGAGCGCGTTCGCGGCCAGGCCGTAGACCGTCTCGGTCGGGATGGCGACGAGCTCGCCCGCGCGCAGCCTGCGCGCCGCTTCCTCGACGTCGGTTCCGATGCGCGCCGCCATGCCGCGGAGGTTCTAACCGAAGCTCGCGACGCGGAGCCACAGTGCAAGGGCCGCGCGCTATCGTCAGCGTCGCGAGCAGCCCCCCGATGCGCCCCCCAGCCGCCCACGCTCACCCCCCGATGCAACCGACCGCCGACCCCGAGCCCGATCGTGCGGCGACGTCGCCGCCGCCGCGCCAACACCGTGGATGGCGCAGGTTCGCGACGCGCGCACTGCTGGCGGGCGTCGTGGCGTTCGTCGGCGCGGAGTGCGCGCTGCGCTGGGCGATGTTCTCGAAGTCCGCGCTGGGGCTGCCCCTCGTCGAGCGCGTCCGCCGGCCGAACAAGTACGCTCACCCGCAGTTCGACGACTTGTACTGGGAGCTGAACGACCGGTTCCTGCGGGCGAAGGGCGAGGTCCATCTGGCGCCGCGCGACGAGCTCCTCGGATGGCGGAACGGCGCCTTCGAACCGGTGACCTTCGACCACGAGGACGCCGGGCTGGCGCGCGACAAGCGGCCCGTGCTGCTCTTCGGCGACTCGTACGCGCAAGGCATCGTGCCCCCCGAGGACCGCTTCCAAACATTGTTCTCGTTCTCGTCGCTCGCGCGCGACCACGTACTGATCAACTACGGAGTCGGCGGCTACGGGCCCGACCAGGTGCTGCTGCTCATGCGGAGCGTGCTCGACAAGTTCGAGGCGCAGAACCCGATCGTGGTCGTGGGGCTGCTCGTCGACGACGATCTCGACCGCTGCGCTCTGACGCTGCGCGAGCAGCCCAAGCCGAGCTTCGAGCTCGTGGACGGCGAGCTCGTGCTGCGCGAATCGCCGCTTCCGACACCGCTCGAGCGCGTCGAGCGCGGCCCGTCCTGGACGCCGTCGTACCTGTGGCGCTACCTGACGCGCGGGACGAAGCTGCTCCCGCAGGGTGTGCGCGATTCGATCACCGACTACGCGGGCCGCGACAAGCTCAAGGAGAAGCTCGCGAGCAAGGTGCTCGCGGAACTGCTGAGCGAGATCGACCGCCGCGGACTCGAGCGTGTGTTCGTGCTGTTCCACAACTTGCCGTCGATGGTCGAACGCGAGCGCTGTGGATGGCGCGACGCCGCGCTGCGCGATCCGCTGAGGGCGGCGGGAATCGCGATCGTCGAGGTGCGCGACGCGATGCTCGAGACCGCCGCGCGAACGGGCGAGGACTTGATGGAGTACTTCGACAACGTGCCCCAACCCGGCGGGCACTACAACGCGCGCGGCAACCGCATCGCGTTCGAAGCGCTGGAGCGAGCGCTCTTCGAGAAGCTCGAGCTTCCGTACTCGCCGGCGCCGCTCACGATTCGGGACATGACGCACGTCGAAGCGCACGGTCCGGAGGGCGGCGTCGAGTTCCAGGCCACCCACACGCCGAGATTCCCCGAGGCGCGCGACCGCCCGCGGCTCTCGCTGCGCGTCGGCGCCAAAGGTCCGACGCGCGTGCGGTACGAGCTCGGCGGCCGCGCGACGCGCTTCGTGTCGCACGCGACGTTCGCCGGGCTCGACTCCGACCCGCCCGGCAGCGTCGAGCTGAGCTTCTTCGGCGACGGCGCGTTGCTCGAACGGCGCTGTCTGCGGCGCGCGGACGCCGGGGCCGAGGCTGAGATCTCGATCGATCTGCGCGGGCGAAGCCTGTTCGAGATCGTCGCGACCGCCTCCGGCGAAGGTCGCGGCGGAGATTGGATCGCGCTCGCGAGGCCGCGCTTCGAATGAGAGCCGCTCGGCGCCGCCGAAGGACGGCTCAGGCGCCGTCGAGCGACGCGCGCGAGTCGCGCACGACCTCCACCACTTGATCGCGCGGCCGTCCGAGGCCCGTCAGCAGGTTCTCCATCAACTGCAGCGACGCCTCCACCTCCTGCGCCGAAACCTCCGTGGCGCCCGCGGAAATCAACCGGCGGCGCTCGATCTGGTCGCGGGCTCGCGCGTGGATCGAAGTGCGCGGCGCGAGCTGGCGCACCGTCAGCACGACACGCCGCGACGCGTCGGGATCGTTGAGCATCACCGCGACGTAGCTCGCGCGCGCGATCCCGAGGTGCTCGAGGATCTCCGGGCTGGTCACGTCGCCGTAGCCGATCGGCTCGCCGCCCGCGCGGCCGGCGCGCACTCGGTCGAGGTCGAGGTCCACGATCACGTACTCGACGTTCACGCGCTTGAGCGCGCGCGCGAGCAGCGCGCCGCCGACGCCGTAGCCGAGGATCACGACGTGGCCCGCGCGCTGCCGCTTGAGCAGCACCACGTCCTCGTCGCGCACTCCGAACAGGCGGTCGACGCGCTCCAGCCGGCGCGCGCCCGCCGCGAGGTGCGGCCCCAAGCGCAAGAGCAAGGGCGTGATGAGCATGGTGAGCACGCTGGCCGCGAGGAAGGTCGCGCGCTCCTCGCCGCTCATCAGCCCGACGTCGGCGCCGAGATCCGCGAGCACGAAGCTGAACTCGCCCACCTGGGCGAGCCCCACGCCCGCGAGCAGCGCGACGCGCGCCGGGAGCCGCATGAGCAAGGCCGCGAGCGCCGCGAGCACGAACTTGAGCGCGAGCAGGAACACCGCGAGCGACAGCACGTGCTGCGGCGCGCGCGCGAGCAGGTCGAGGTCGAGCAGCATGCCCACCGAGACGAAGAACAGGCTCGTGAACAAGTCGCGCAAGGGCAGCACGTCGGCGAGCGCCTGGTGGCCGTACTCGCTGTCCGCGAGCACGATTCCCGCCAGAAACGCGCCCAGCGCGAGCGAGAGTCCGACGAGCGACGTCGCCCAGGCGATGCCGGCGCACACGAGCACGACCGCGAGCAGGAACACGTCGCGGCGCTGCGTCTGCGCGACGCGTTGGAAGATGCGCGGCACGATGAAACGCGCGAGCACCACGGCGAGCACCATCACGACCGCTGCCTTGGCCAGCGCGAACGCGATGCTCGCGAAGTCGGTCGCCTCCGACGCGAGCATCGGCGTGACCAGCATCATCGGCACGACGCACAGGTCCTGGAACAGCAGCACGCCGACGATCAACCGGCCGTGGGGCGCCTCGACCTCGCCGCGTTCGGAGAGCCCGCGCAACACGATCGCCGTGCTCGAGAGCGCCACGAGGAAGCCGAAGAACACCGCGCGCGAGCCCGTGTGACCGAGCAGCGTCGCGGTGGCGAAGGTCGCGGCGAGCGTGAGGCCGACTTGCAGCGCTCCGCCGACGCACACCATGCGGGCGATGCGGCGCAGGCTCGCCAGCGAGAACTCCAGGCCGATCGAGAACAGGAGCATCACCACGCCGATCTCGGCCAGGCGGCCGACGGCCTCGGTGTCGCCGACGAGCGCGAGCCCGGTCGGGCCGATGGCGGCGCCGGCGACGAGCAGCCCGGCGATGGTCGGCAGGCGCAACCGGTGCAGTGCGACGACCACCAGGATCGACGCGCTCAGCACGACGAGCAGGTCGCGCAGCAGGCCTTGATCGATTCCCTGAGCGTGCATCCGCGGCGCAGCATGCCGCGCGGCCGAGCGCCCTCCAATACCCGCGCCCCCCCTTGCACCGACTCACGCCGCGAGCGAACGCCGCGCACGAACCGCAGACCCTCAAGCGCGAGCGCAAGGTTGCGCCGCCGCGCGCTGCCCACGACGATCTGCCGCTCCCCCAGCCCCAACTCTCCCATCGCCATGAACCGAACCATCGCATCGCTGCTCTTCGTCCTGCTCGCGTCGGCCTGCGGCGCGCCGCCTCGCTCCGCGCCGGCGTCCGCTCCCGCGACCCGCGAGAGCGTCAAACCCGGCATCAACAAGGACTTCCTCGATCCGAAGCTCGAGGTGCAGCGCTTCGTCGAGCGCTTCGAGACCGAGAGCCGCGAGATCTACGCCGAGCGCGAGGCGATCCTCGAGCGCGTCGGGTTGCGTCCGGGCTCGCGCGTCGCCGACATCGGCGCCGGCACCGGGCTGTTCTCCTACAGCTTCGCCGAGCGAGTCGGCGCGAGCGGGAAGGTCTACGCCGTCGACATCGCCAAACCCTTCGTCGAGCGGCTGGCGATCGGCGCCGCGGAACGCGGGCTCGAGCAACTCGAGGCCGTGCAATGCGCCGAGGACGACGTGCGCCTTCCCGCGGGCGCCGTCGACATCGCCTTCGTCTGCGACACCTACCACCACTTCGAGTACCCCGCCGCGACGATGGCCTCGATCCACCGCGCGCTGCGCCCGGGCGGCGAGCTGGTGCTCATCGACTTCCACCGCATCGAGGGCGTGTCCCGCGAGTGGACGCTCGAGCACGTGCGCGCCGGCGAGGATGTGTTCACGCGCGAGATCGTCGCCGCGGGCTTCGAACGCCTCGAAGACGTGACGCCCGCCGGGTTGAAGGAGAACTACATGCTCCGCTTCCGGCGGCGCTAACCCGTGCGCGTCGGTTCGGCGCGCCGCGGCGCGGGCTTGCGCTGGACGACGCGCGGAAGCGACGTGTCGCTCGATCTCTCGAACTCGTGGCGCGCTTCGCGCTCGTTGCCGGACGACGCGCGAAGGGGCGGAAGCGAGAGCACGAGACCGCTCGCGAGCGCACACCAAGCGCACCACGTGAGCGCTTCGTCGAGCGCGCGGCCGAGCGCGTCTCCGGCGGGGAACTGCGCCAGCCCGCGCCTCCACAGCGAACTCCACAGGAGCAGCAGCAGGATTCCGAGCGTTGCGCGCGCCGCGCGGCGCAGCACGGGCTCTTCGACGCTCGCCCAAGCGCTCAGTCGCGGCAAGGTGAACAGCAGGAACAGCAGCCGGTAATCGAAGTTGCTGCCGAGCAGGAAGCTGCCGACGTAAACGCTCGCGCCGACGCGGAACGCCGCGCTGCTCCGCGCGGATTCGCGGTCCTCGATGCGCACTCGCCCACGGAGCCGAGCGCTCGCGGCGAGCACGGCCGCGGCCGCGAGGTACGCCGCCGCGAGAAACAGTCCGCGCGCGAACCCCACATTCTGACCCAGATTCTGGGCGAGCCAGCGCGGCGCGATCTCGATGCCGTAGGAGATCGGCGGCCAGTGCTGAGTGTTCGCGGCGATCAGGGCGAGGTCGTCGCGCGTGCTCCACGCGTAGAAGCAGAAGCCCGCGCCGACCACGGCCGCCAGCCGCAGCGCTTTGGGCCGCTCGCCACCGAAAAGCGCCGTGAGCGCGAAGATCGGATACAGCTTGAGGAGTGCGGCGAGCCCGACGATGCCCGCACCGAGCGTCGGTCGACGCGCGACGAACAACGCCGCTGCCGCGAGCAGCCCGAACATGACCAGGTCCGTGTTGGCGCGCTCGAGCGCGAACCAACTCACCGGCGACAACACCGCGAGCGCGAATACGAACGCCGCGATCCGCGAGCGAGCTTCGCGCGCGAGCACGGCCATGCCCCAGGCGCCCGCCAGCCACACGAGCGCGGCCAGGAGCGGCGTCGCCGCGCTCGTCAGCCCGAGCTTCGCGCCGATCAGCCACACGCGCGGGTAGTTCAACGGACGCCCCCACGGATCGCCGGGGTTCTCGCGCAGCGGATCGAGCCCTTCGGCGATCGAATCCGCCGCGCCCGTGATCGCGCGCAAGTCCGCGAACGCGGGATCCATCGCCGGAACGCCCAGGTGCTCGACCCAGCCCAGGCGATCGAAGACCGCGAGCAGGAAAGCCGCGCTGAACAGCGCGAGCACCGCGGCCTGCGCTGTCCGACGCCAGCGCCGCTCCTGCGGCGCCTCGACTTGCGGCACAGCGGGGGCGCGGGCGCTCGAGCTCACGGCGACGGGCGCAGCCGGTAGACGAGCATCTTCTTCGTGCGGCAGACCACTTCCGCGCGCTGCGCGAGCCACTCCCTCAGCTCCGGTGTCGCGCGATCCGCCGCCGTGTCGACCAGGAAGCCCGCGCCGCGTTCCGACAGCCCTTCGAGCCGTTCGACGTCGAGCCCGTCCGCGGGCAACACCCATCCGCGCCGGCGCGCCTGGTAGAGGATGCGCGGATCCTCGTAGTTGTTGCGGCGCTGCCAGAACTCGTCGAAGGTCGGCTTCTCGGCCCACACCACGACGCGCTCGTCCTCGGTCGACGCCTCGCGCAGCGCCGCCGCGACCTCCAGGAGTTCCGCTCCTGCGTTGACCAGGTGCAGCCGCCGCTCGCGCGCGAACTGCCAGCCGCCGTGCACCGCGATCGCGACGGCGAACAGCGCCCAGGCCCAGCGCGGCGCCTTCTGCGGCCACGCGCGCGCGACGAAGAACGCGCCCGCCAGCGCCGCGAACACGTGGTAGTGCGCGCCCATGCCGACTTGATGGCTGTAGCGCAGCGTGCCGACGAGCCCGAGCACCACGGTGCCCAGCAGCGCGAGGTCCGCGCGGTCGAATCGCCGCCGCACGGCGAGCACGACCAGCGCGATTCCGCCGAAGATCGAGATGCCGTAGCGCGCCGTGGTCTTGACGAGGTGCACGTGCAGCGACGGGTCGAGCAGGTGCGCGAGGTCGGGGAACTTCGTGTCGCCGCCGCTGATCACGCCGAAGGTGAGCCCGGTCTCGGCGTGCAACCCGGCCGCGTGCGCGAGCCACACGCCGACCGCCACCAGGATCACCGCGAAGCCCGCCCACAGACGCACTTCGCCGAGGCGTTTGGGCGCGAGGATCAACGTCCAGGTGAAGAACAGCAGGCCGAACTGGAGCGCGGTCGGTTTCTGAAGCGCCGCGAACGCCGTGGCCGCGACGGCGAGCCACAGCGCGGACGGACTTCCGCTCTGCAGGTAGCGCAAGAACGTCACGAGCCCCGCGACCGCGAGCGCGAGGCTCAGCGAGTCGGGCGCGACTCGCGACGAGAGCAGCACGGCCTGCCCGCCCGAGAGGAACACCAGCGAACCCGCGAGCGCCGCGGCGGGACCCGCGCGCCACTCGAGCAGCCGGTGCAGCGAGAGCGCCGTGAGCAGGATCGCGAACAGCGACAGCAAGCGGCCGGGCCACTCGACGTCGCCGAACACGCTGAGCGCGCCGAAGACGATCGCTTGGTAGAGCGGGAACTCACACTCCACGGCGCCGTCGGTGTCGCCGCGCCAGTCGACGCGCGGGCGCAGCGGGTCGAAACCGTCCACCAGGAAGTTGCGCGCGATCGCCTGCGTGTCGCATTCGCGCCACGAGGCGTTGATGCCGTGCGGCGAGACCACGACCCAACTGAGCGCGACGAACAACGCCATCGCGACGATCAGCCAGCGGCGCTCGCGAGCGCCGGTGCGCGCGGGCGACTGCAACCAACCGGATCCAGCTCGAGCTCGATCGTCGGCGAGACTCATGGGGGGCGGGCGGGGGCGGCCGGGACCAGAGAGGGGGACCCGAGACTTCGGCGCAGGGAGGCGGCGGGACAGGGGGCGAGCCGCCGAATGACAAGGTCATGAGATTGCAGCTATGTCACGGATCGCGCAACCCTCGGAGTGCATTCGGCGGAACGATTGACGAAGGCGGCGGCGGAGGGTCGGCGGCTCGCGTCCCTCGGCGAAGGTCGCCCCGCGGGCCTCGCGCCGCAGGCCGGGGCCCCGTTCCGCCCCAATAAGCGCTCCCGAGTGCGCGCGATGGCCTTCCCGACCCGCTGCGCGCCGGGAACCGCGCCCCGTTCAGCGTTCGAGCAGCGCCCGGTAGCGCGGCTCGTCTCGCAGCGGCTCGAAATCCGGGTTCGCGAGCTCCTTCCCGAGCTCCGCATCCGTGGAACCCCTGGCGGCCGCGCCCTCAAGCAAATCCAGTGCCCGCAAGCGCCACTCCTGGCGCCGCGCACTCGATTCGGGGGCATTCTCGTGCTCCAGCGCGCTCGCCGCCCGCACGAACCACGACGCCGCCTCCACGCTGTCGACGGGCCGCGGCGCGAACTTCGACATGCGCTCCGCCGCCGCTGCGCAAGCGCGCGCGTCTCCGAGTTCGAGCTGCACCTCGGCGAGCTTCGACGCGGCCCAGGCGAGCATCCGGCGCGTCGAGCCGTCGCGGTCCTGTTCGAGCAGCGGCTCGCCGATCTCGAGCGCGCGCTCGAGGCTCGCCCGCGCCTCGGCGGAGGCGCCGACCGCGTCCCCGAGATGCGCCAGCGCGAGCGCGAAGTTGCGAGACTGGCGCGCGTTCGGCGCGCGTGCGGTGAGCTCGTCGTACAGCGCGGTCGCGCGCCGCAACATCTCTTCGCGCCGACCGGGCTCGTTCTGCATCGCGGCGATCAGGCTGCGGTTGTAGCAGGCCGACGCGAGCCCGTCCCCGTGCATCGGCCGCGATGGGAAGTCGCGCACGAGCCCTTCGAAGCGCGCGATCGCCGCGTCGTACTCGCGGGCGGCGCCGGGCAGGTCGCCCTGTTGCATGTACCGCAGCGCGAGGTCGATGCGCGTCTCGCCTTCGCGTTGCGCGACCATCGGCTGGCCCGGACGTTCGGCCTCGAGCGCGACGAGCAGCTCGAGCGCGCGCGTGAGCCAGCCCACGTCGGTCGCCGGGTCGCGCACCGCGGAGGTCGAACCCACGAGCGTGTGCGGCGATGCGCCGAGCGCGTGCAGCGCGCGCGCGAGGTCGAGGCGCATCTCCCACGCGGCGCCGGGGGATTTCGCAAGCGGTTCGAGCTCGGCCACGGCGCCGCTGAGGAGCTCGCCGCGGCCCTCGATCACGCGAAGCTTCGCCAGCACGTCGGCGAGTTCGATGCGCGCCCGCGCGCGCGGGCGGATCAGCGCTTCGGACGCCTCCTCGTCCGCGCCGAGCGCCGCGAAGCGCTCGAGCGCGCGGTTCAAGTGCTCGCGCGCGCGCTCCAGTTCGCCGCGGAACTTCTCCACCTCGCCCATGCGGTACTCCGCGATCGCACGCTCGCGCGCGAGCGCGTCGTCGGGCGCCTCCGCGAGCAACTCGTCGAGGGTCGTGCGCTGGCGCTGGAGCAACTCGAGCGCTGCGTCGTACTCGCCGAGCTCGGCGCGGATCGCGGCGCTTCGGTGCAAGGTCGCCGCATGGCGCGCGCGCTGGGCGCGGCTCGTGGCGGGCTCGGCGAGCAACTCCGCCTGCAATTCGAGCGCGTCCTGCAGGAGCTGGCGACGCACCAGCTCCGAACGCGGCGTGTGGACGAGCGCTTCACCGCCGACGCGCGACAGCATGCGGTCGACGGCCTCGTGCGCGCGCTGCAGGTTGTGCTCGGCGCGCTCGCGCTCGGCTTCGGTTGCATCGCGCTGCGCGGTGACGTCCTCGAGCGCCGCGCCCAGGGCCCGCGCACTCTGCTCGATCGCCACGTTCTTTTCGGCGATCGCCGCCCGCGCGCGCGCTTCCCGCCAGGCGACGAACAGCGGCGCGGCGAAGGCCAGCGTCGCCGCGAACGTCCAGGCCGGATGACGCCGCACCCACAGCGCCGCCAGGCGCAGCGGACTCGCCGCGCGCGCTTCGATCGGCCGCCCCTCGAGCACGCACGTGAGGTCGCGCGCGAAGTCCGCGGCGCTCGCATAGCGCTCGCTCGGATCGATCGCCGCCGCCGTCTGCACCACGGTCTCGAGCTCGCGCGAGACGCGGGAATCCAGCTTGCGCAGATCGCGCGGCACGCCGAGGCCCGCGCCCTCCGTGCGCCGGGCTTCCGAGCTCTCGTCGAAGGGCAAGCGCGACGTGAGCAGCTCGTAGAGCGTGACGCCGAGCGAGAACACGTCGCTGCGCGGGTCGAGGCTGCGCTCGCCGCGCAATTGCTCGGGGCTCATGTAGGCGAGCGTGCCGACGCGCAATCCGGTGCGCGTGAGGCGCCGCTCCGTGGGCGCGACCTGGCTGTCGACGTCGCTCGCGAGCCCGAAGTCGACCCACAGCACGCGTCCGCCGCGCGTCACCATCAGGTTCGACGGTTTCACGTCGCGGTGAACGATGCCGCGCCGGTGCGCGTGCTCCAGCGCCTCCGCGGCCTCGCGCACGATGCGCATGCACACTTGCGGCCAATCGCCGTCGAAAAGGCTCGATTCCGGTTCGCGCGGGTCGGCGCCGAGCCGCGTGAGCGCGTCGAGGAGCTCGCGGCCCGTGCGCTCCGCCTGCGGCACGTCGCGCAGCTCGTCGAGCACTTGCGCGAGCGACGCGCCGCGCACGCGCTCCATCGCGAAGTACGGCGTGCCGGACTCTTCGCCGACCGCGTGGATCGGAACAATGCCCGGGTGCGCCAGGCTCGCCACGACGGACACCTCGCGCCGGAACCGCTCGCGCTGGCCAGGAAAAAGAAGCTGTTCGGGGCGCACGAGCTTGAGCGCGACCTCGCGCCCGAGCGAGATCTGGCGCGCGCGGTAGACGACCCCCATGCCGCCGTGGCCGAGCGCCTCGAAGAGCTCGAAATCGCCCAGTTTCGTCGGCGTCGGCGCCGCGGGCGGCGCAGCGGAGGCGAGGCCGGAGTCGACCAGCCAGCGCAGCCGGCGGCGCACGGGCTTGGCGAGTTCGGGATGGAGCGCGAGCAAGCGCTCGAGCGCCTCCGGACCCTCGCGCTCGAGCACGTCGAGGGCCTCGCTCACCAGCGCCTCGACCGGACTGGGCGCCGTTTCGTCGGAGGAGTTCACGCGAGCCTCGCAGTGCGTACACTTCGATGGGCGCGGCGCCGACGCGCGGCGCGATCATGGACCAGCCCCGACTGCATGGCGACGAGGATAGCGCGAAGCTCGCGGAGCGCGCGGCGCGCGGGGACCGAGACGCGGTCGAGCGCCTGATCGAGCGCCACCTGCCCGAGTTGCGCGCCTTCGTGCGGTTGCGCGCCGGCGAGGCGCTGCGCGCGCGCGAGTCCGCGTCGGACCTCGTGCAGTCGACGTGCCGTGAAGTGCTGTCCCATCTCGATCGCTTCCAGTTCCCCGACGAATCGGCCTTCCGCCGTTGGTTGTTCGTGACCGCGCAACGCAAGATCGCCGACCGCATCGACCACTACACGGCGCAGAAGCGCGCCGCGGTGCGCGAAGAGCGACTGGCGAGCGAGGACGGCGCGCAGGACGACCAGCTCGCGAACTGCTACCGGCGTTTCTCGTCGCCCAGCCGCCGCGCGCTCGTGCGCGACGAGATCGAGCGGCTCGAACGCGCTTTCGACGAGCTCACCGAGGAGCAGCGCGAGGTGGTGACGCTCGCGCACGTCGCCGGACTTTCGCGCGCGCAGATCGCCGAGCAGCTCGGTAAGAGCGAGAACGCGGTGCGCATCGTGCTGCACCGCGCCCTCGCCCGTCTCGCGGAACTCGTCAACGCCTCGGACGACGAGTGACGCGCGGCCGCACGCTCACGGCCCGACGACGTACTCGAGCGCGTCGCTCAGGAACGTCGACGCCACCGCGCCCTGCGGATCGCGGCCCCAGTACTGCACGTTGACCTGCGTGCCCACCTGCGCGAGCGCGGGCATCGGCGCGACGCCGAGCAAGCCCTTCGCGAAGGCGTTCATGTCGATCTGAAAGGCGCCCGAGCAGTCGTCGACCGAGACCGGGTTGCCGCCGGAGAAACCGACCGGCGTGCGCACCACCGGCAGCTGCACGCACATCGTGCCGGCGAGGAACGGCGTGTCGAGCCGCCCGCCCAGCCCGTAGAACAGCAGGCCGAACTTGTTGTTGGGCGCGTCCTCGCAGGTCACGACGAAGCCGGAGTTCTGGCTCGCGCGCGGCAGGCCGCTCGAGCTCAGGTGCGGCGCGCAACCGGCGCTGGTGACGGACGGAGTGCAGTACGCGATCGGGTCGGGGATCATCGTGCGAACGAACACGTCGAACTGTCCGTTCGTGTCGCCCTGGGTCAGGTTCGTCGCGCCCGACCCGAAGGCCACGACCGAGCCGTCGCCGCTGAGCGCGGGGTACGTCGACGTGCTGTTCGGCAGCGACGTCGGGCCGCTGGAACGCGAGGCGAGGTAGGTGTCGGCGCGCTCGATGTTGCGCACGTACACCGAGAGGAACGCGGCGGGAGCGGCGATCAGATCCTGCGCGCTGCTCACGAACGCGACGGTGTTCCCGTCCGCGGAGATCGACGGGTACGACGCGGCGCCGGCGCTGAGTCCGCCGCCGAGCGCGAGGCTCACGATCTCCGTCGTGTCGAGCGTGCGGTCGCGCCGGAACACGTCGGGCACACCGTTCGAATCGCCCGCGACGAGGTTTGTGGCCTCGCTCGAGAACGCCACGTAGCGGCCGTCGGCCGACATCGACGCCGAGTACGACGAACCGTTTCCGCCCACGCCGTTCGGTGCGATGCTCACGCGCGCGATGCCGCCGAACACCAGGTTGCGAACGACGACGTCCATGTGGCCGTTGAGGTCGTTGAGCGTCGAGCTCGAAGCACTCGTGTGGAACGCGACCGCCGAACCGTCGTCGGCGATCGAAGGCGCGTACGAGGATCCGTTCGAGGGCCCGAAGAGTCCGCGCGAGGCGCAGTTGATCGTGTCGCCCACCATGTCGCGCACGTAGACGTCGTAGAAGCCGTTGGCGCCCTGCGGATGCAAGTCGTTGGCGTTGCTCTGGAACGCGATGTAGCGCCCGTCGAAGGACAGCGACGCGTTCAGCGAGTCGCCGTTCGCCGGGAAGGCCGAACCGATCGGCGCGCTCGCGCGAACGAGGGCTCCGGTCTGCAGGTCCTTCACGAGCACATCCGACGCGCCGTTGGTGTCGTTGCCCACCAGGTTGGTCGCTTCGGTGGTGAAGGCCACGAAGCGGCCGTCCCCCGAGATCGCGGGCCGGCTCGAGTCGTTGTTGCCAACAACGCCGAGGTGCACGCGGCTGGCCATCTGGAGCACGCCCGTCTGGCGGTCGTACACGTAGATGTCCGTGCGGCCGTTCGCGTCGAAAGGAAGCAGCCCGCCGTCGCATTCGAAGGCGACGAAGCGGCCGTCGCGCGAGATCGACGCGTTGCGCGAGATGTTCGCGACTTGCAGGCCTGCCGAGTCGAGGCTGATGCGCTGCGTGCTTCCGTTCGTACCGCCGCCCGAAGGCGCGGAGTTGGCGAGCGAACC
>CALFYL010000291.1 GCA_937952135.1 uncultured Planctomycetia bacterium | reverse complement strand
CCGGCTCGTGGCGCGCAGCCTCTCCCGCACGCTCGCGATCGTGTTCACGCGCGGCGCGGACGGGAACTACTCCTTCGCGCGGCTCGAGTGAGCTGACCCGGGCAGCATTTTTCTTCGGGGTCCGTGGCGGAGGGAGCTGGCTTCCGACGTGTTGGCTCGTGATCGGGCGCCGCGCGGGCACGACGTACGCGCGCGCATGCCCCGGGCCGAAGCTCCCCAGATGACCACACCCCACGCTCCCCGTGTCGCTGCGAAGCGCCCTTGCACTCACGCGGCGGTTGTCTCGTTCGCGATGCTCGGCGCCTGCCAAGCTGATCGCGGGCACGTCCACGCGAGCCACCCTGAGGTATTCGGCCGCGAGCGCCTCGTGGCAGAGCGCCTGCGCGAGGTGCAGTGGCTCGAGACGCAGTACGACCAGTTCGATTCGAGTCTGGTCCAGGGCCGTTTCGACGAGCGCAGTCAGCGCTCGTTCAAGGCCCAGTTCGAAGTCGGAGTGCAGGAGGCGGTCGGGAACGTGTTCGCTCCAACGGCCGACGGGACCGCGTCCAGGGTTCCCGTGCCCTCGAGCGGGCTGGCCACTCCGGGGACGGGCGAGTTCGCCGACTCCGCCACGCCAGATCCGGGCCCCGTGAGCGCGACCAATATCGAGCGACTCGAGGATCGCCTCGCCTACCGCCAGCGCATCTCGGAGGCGATTCGCGACCAGATGCTCGACGACGCGCACGACCTCGAAGGGCTCGTGATGCGCGAACTCGGCTTCGATCTGACGCTCACGCCAGCCGAGCGGGACCAACGGCGTGCGATCGTCGTGTTCGAGCTCGACGCCTGCCGCCCGGAACCCTCGGAGCTGGAGCGGTTGAAGCCCCTTCTCCAGCGACGCTTGGACAGCGAAGGAGCGCGGCTCCACCAGCGGGTCCGCGAGCTGAAAGAGCGGCTCGAATTCCGGAGCGGGAAGGCCGTGCTGCGTGACAAGCTCAGTCCCGAAGACTGCGCCGACTTGCTGGCGGGCGAGGCCGCGATCCGCGCGGACCTGGTGCGCACGAAGGACAGCTCAGGGCTGCAACTCCTCGACTCGCTGAAGCTGCTGTGGTTGGACGGGTCGAACGACGGGCTCGCCACGTTCGACCAGCCCACCGTGGAACTCGCGCATCGGATCTGCGCCGCGTGGGGGCTCTCGATCGGCGTCGGCCGACGTCTGGACAAGTTGGTCGCGACGATGCCGAGTGAATTGGGTGCCGCGACGACCTGGATCGCATCCGTACAGGAGGTCGAGACCAAGAAGCTCCAGATCGAAGGCGCTCGCACAGCCTTCACTGCCCGCGCGGTCGAACTGGAAGTCCCGGCTGCTGAGGCCCGTGATTTTTCGACAGCGACGGAGGCGCTGTCGGAGCGCGCGGGTTCTTCGAATCCGTCGGAGCTGGCTCGAATTGCGGCTGGGCGAGCCGATCTGGCGATGCGGTGGAGCGAGATCGTCGATCTGGAGCGAGAGCAGCGCCGGGTGGTGGAAGAGGAAGCCGGGGCGCGTGCCGCGCTGCTGGAGTCCCTTCGAAGCCTTCAGCCGACATTGAGCGACGGCTGGCAGGAGCGGCTGATTGCGCTCGCGGACGCATCGAAGGTCTCGGTGACCCAGGTAAGGCCCTCCAACGTCACCGAGGCCGTCTCGGCGCGCACCGCGGACCGCCGGTTGACCGATATCGCGGTGCGGCTGGGGTACCTTACCGGTTCTTTCGCCGCCGACGCGGCGGCGCGGGCGGAGTCCGAAGTCCTGCTGCGCGCGATGGCGATGGAGCGCTTTCCGACACTGGTCGGATTCGGCGACGGCAGCCGCCGCTTCGGGTGGGTGCTCGGTCCGTCGTACTCGGCGCCGCGGCTCGGAGAGGAAGGCTCGTTTCTCCCGCAGGCCACGCATTCGGTCTCGGCCCGCGCGGTGTTTCCTGCGCTGGCTGTGCGGGCGGAACTGCACGGTCGACGCGCGTGGATCTGTGCGAACGGCAAGCTCACCGACGACGAGGGCGAGCGACGCTTCTCGTTGTCGGACTTTGTGCACGGGGTCGAGTGCGGCGATCCCCTGTGGGACGCCGACAAGCAGGTCGTCAGCCTGCCGCCCGACGCGCCCGCCCTCGAGTCGGCGCTGGGCGCGCTCGTCGACGCGGCCCGCAAGCCGCTGATCGTCGGGGTGTCCGGGGATCTGCGCGAGGGCGCGGGCAAACAGACGATCCTGATCGAAGGCGACGACCTGTGGCGCAACCCCGAGGTCTACGCCGCGGGTCGCAAAGCGACGTCGGTGGCGGTCACCGCGGACATGCGCGGCTTGCTCGCGGAGTTCACGGACTTCCTGCTGCCCTCGCCCAAGGTCGGGAAGTCGGAGGGCGTCGAGCTCCGTGTCGTGACGAGCACGGGCTCGGCGCGGTATGAAGGGAAGTTGACGGTGCACCGTGACGGACCGGTGAGCCCGTTCGTCAAGTCGCTCGTGACCAAGTTCGTCGTGTCCGCGCGCAAGACGGTCGAGTTCGACGTCGACCCCGCGCAGTTCCCCGGCGCCTACGATTCACTGTCCTTGCGAATGCGGCCGCGCGGTGCGAACGAGTGGTGGGAGCCGGCTTGCACCGAATCGCGGCCGAGTCCCAACCGCCTGCAGTTTGTGCTGAGTGGAGACGCGCCGGTCGCCAAGTGGGCGGGCGCCGCCGATCCCTACGAGCTGACGGTGGACGTGCGGCTCAAGAGTCGGCCCGCAGCCGATCCCGTCAGCGTCCCGGGCCTGGATGCATCGTCGCTTCGCTGGTTCGACAAACCTGGAGCGTTTGCGCCGCTGCAGGCGCCGGGCACCCTCGGGGTTGACGTTGCGGGCGAGATCGTCGACGCGCTGCGGCTGGTGCGCTCGACGGGCGAGGAAGCCGCCGGGGCAGGACCGTTCACCGCTCCGGGCGCCGCCTACCGGGCGACACTCGCCGCGGCCTCGGGCGCGTCGATCGAGATCAAGCTCGAGCGCACGAACGGGGCGGCGGCACTGGTCGAGATTCCGGCCGCCGAGTTGAAGAAGATCCTGCCGGCCAGCGTGGTCAGGCCGCTGATCGACGCGAAGAACCCGGCCAGCGTGAAGCTGGAGTTGAAGGTCGCCGAGTTGGAGGGCGCCCAGTTCGCGCTCGAAGTGAAGCTCATGCGCCGCTGACGCGCCGCCACACCGGCCGAGACGTCAGGCCCTACTTCAGGCCGACTGCGAGCGCGGCTTCGTGCGGCGCGTCACGCGGCGATAGGCCTTCAAGTACTCCTGCGCCGTCGCGTTCCACGAGAAGTCCTGCCGCATGCAGCGCATGACGATCGACTTCCACGCCGTCGGGTTCTTGTACTGCTTCCGCGCCGCGTCGACGGCGCCGAGGATGCCGTCGCCCGAGTAGTTCGCGAACGTGAAGCCGGTGCCGGAGCGCGCGTTGCGCTCGAGGTCGGTGACGTAGTCCTCGAGGCCGCCGCTCGCGTACACGATCGGCGAGAGGCCGTAGCGCATCCCGATCGCGCACAGCGCGTTGCCGGGGTGGTAGTGCGCCGGCAGCAGCAGCATGTCCGAGCCCGCGATCACCTGGTGCGCGAGGCTGAGCTGGTAGCCCTCGATGATGCGGCAGCGCCCGAAGAACGTGGTCTGGATGGTCTTGAGCCGTTCGTGGATGTCCGGCCGGCCCGTGCCCATCATCACCACCTCGACGCCGAGCTCGAGCACGGTGGTGAGCACCTCCGCCAGGATCTCCGCGCCCGAATCGGCGTCGAAACGCCCGATCATCGCCGCCACCGGCGTGCGCGGTCCGCTCTCGAGCTTGAGCGTCTGCTGCAGCACCGCCTTGCACTTCTGCTTGCCGGCGAGCGTCTTGTCCTTGGCCGAGAACGAGCGCGCGATCAGTGGGTCGTTCGCCGGATCCCAGGCGCTGTAGTCGATGCCGCTCGTGATGCCGAGCAGCTCCTTCGAGCGCCGCCGGAAGACCTCCTCGAGTCCGTAGCCGCGGTCGAGCTTCTGGATGCGCTCCGCGTGGCCCGGCGAGTGCGTTCCGAGGATGGTCGCGAACTCCGCGCCGGCTTTGAGGAAGTTCACCTTGCCGTTGAGCTCGATGCCGCCCGTCGCCTGGAAGACGCGGTAGGGGATGCCGAGCTGCGGCAGGATCTCGCGCTCGAAGGCGCCTTGGATCGCGAGGTTGTGGATCTGGAAGTACGTCCCGGCCTTCGCCGCCGGATGCTCGGGGCGCCGCTCGGCGTACTCGAGCTCCTGGATCAGCGGCAGCATGCCGCAGGTCCAGTCGAAGCAGTGGACCACGTCCGGCTCGAACTCGAGCACCGCCAGGCTCTCCAGCACCGCGCGCGTGAACAGCACGTAGCGGCGCCAGTTGTCGGGGTACGGCCCTTCCTCGCCCCCGTAGGGCTGGCGCGAGCCGAAGAAGCGCGGATGGTCGAAGAGGTAGACCGGCAAGTCGCCGATCAGCGCCTTGTGGATCTCGAAGCGCGTCTTGCCGTCGATGTCCTTGACGTCGACGACGCCGACCGGTTGGAGCTCGGGCAACTGCGCCGAATGGATCGGCTGCGTAAACGGAATGAACACGCGCGCATCGGCGCCCGCGGCGCGGATCGCCTTGGGCAGGGCGGCGGCGATCTCGGCCAGCGGTGTCCGCCGCACGAGCGGATCGAACTCCGGCGCAACGAAGGCGACTTTCATGCGCCACCTCGCGATTGATCGGGGCCGTAGTGCCTCATCCCTGCCATCTGACGCTTGGGCGGTTGCTCCAGTACGAGTGCGATCCGACTCTCGGGGGCTCGCCATGTCGAAGCGCACCCCCTTCACGCGGCCTCGATGCGGCGCCGCGCGCGGGGGTGAAGCTAGGAAACGCCTGTGCCGGGACGTACCCGAGCCCAGAAGCTCCGGCGTAAGTCCATGGCAGGGAAAGGTTTGCGAACTGCAAGAAAAGTGAATCCCCGGCCCCGGGCGCCGCCGGGGGCGCGCCGGCGAGGGCTGGAGGGCGCCCGCAGGCCCGCAGGACCCCGCGCAGGGGACCGCGATCAGGGCTTCGGGGCGCTGCCGGTGGCCTTGGCGTACACCTGCAGCGCCTCGGGCAGCAGCTTCTCGATCTCGGCGATGCGGCGTGCGTCGGAAGGGTGCGTCGAGAGGAACTCGGGCGGCGCCTGGCCGTTCGAGAGCGCGGACATGCGCTTCCAGAACTCCGGCGCGGCGCGCGGGTCGTAGCCGGCGCGCGCCATGTAGATGAGCCCGATGTGGTCCGCCTCGAGCTCGTTGTCGCGGCCCCACGGCTTGAACACGAGCAGGTCGGTCGCGAGCAGCATCGCCTCCTGGTACTGGGCGGCGCTCTCGAAGCTGCTTGCGAGGATCGAGAGCCCCATGTTGCCCAGCCCCTGCGTCGACATGCGCTCCGTGCCGTGGCGCGCGACCGCGTGCGCGATCTCGTGGCCCATCACGACGGCGAGCCCCGCGTCGTCCTGCGTCACGGGGAGGATGCCGGTGTAGACCGCCATCTTGCCGCCAGGCATGCACCAGGCGTTGACCATCTTCGGGTCGTCGATGACGTGGAACTCCCACTGGAAGCCCGGATCGTCGACTACTGGCGTCAGGCGCTCGACCACGCGCTTCACCTGCTGGTACTGGGGCCCGCTCGTGACCAGCTTGGACGCCTTGATGACTTCGGCGTAGGCCTCGGCGCCGAGCTGCTTGTCCTGCTCGACCGAGAACATGTTGAACTGCTTGCGCCCCGTGACGGAGACCGTCTGGCAACTCGGCGCGCCGACGGCGAGCAGCGCGAGAAGCACCAGCCCCCAGCCGCGAAGCGCGTCCGCGCAGCGATAGAATCCCCGGCCCGTTTTTCCGCGCAGTTCCCAGTTCGACATCTCGATGCCTCCGACGAATCTGACCGACCTCTCGCTGACCGCCTTCGCGGCTGCGCTGGCTGACAAGACGCCCACGCCCGGCGGTGGAAGCCTCGCGGCCTACGTCATCGCGTGCGGAGCGGCGACGGTGAGTATGGCCTATCGCTTCACGAGCGGCGACAAATACGCCGCGGTGCAGGAGGCCATGTCGCGGCGCGCGGCGGAGCTCGACGGCTTGCGCGCGAAGGCGCTCGAGTATGTCGACGCCGACAGTCGGGCCTACGACCGCGTCACGACCGCTTTCGGCGCGCCGAAGTCGAACGATACCGAGAAATCCGCACGCTCCGCGGGAATCCAGGCGGCCATGAAGGGCGCGCTCGAGGTCCCGCTCGAAACCATGCGCGTCGCGGCCGCGGTGTTGAAGCTCGCCGCCGAGGGCGCGGGCGCGATCAACCCGAACCTCGCCAGCGACTGCGGCAGCGGCGTCGCGTGTTGCCTCGCGGGCCTCGACGCCGCGCAGGCGAACGTCGCGATCAACGCTGCGTCGATCAAGGACGCCGACTACGTCGCCGCACGACGCGCCGAGGCCGCCGCGCTGCGCGCCGAAGCCCTGCGCGCCGCCGAACAAGCTCGCGCCGCCCTCGCGGCGCACCTGCCCTCCTGACCCGCGAACGAGCGAGCCCGCGCGATGCACAAGTTGGTCCTGTTGCGCCACGGCGAGAGCCAGTGGAACCGTGAGAACCGCTTCACCGGCTGGAAGGACGTGCCGCTTTCCGACAAAGGCGTCGGCGAGGCGCGCGAAGCCGGCAAGCGCTTGCGCGAGGCGGGCTACGTGTTCGACGTCGCCTACACGTCGCTGCTGCGGCGCGCGATCACGACGCTGAACCTCGCGCTCGACGAGCTCGACCAGCACTGGATCCCCGTCGAGAAGGACTGGCGCCTGAACGAGCGCCACTACGGCGCGCTCACCGGCCTCGACAAGGCCGAGACCGCCGCGCGGCACGGCGAGAGCCAGGTGCTCGTCTGGCGGCGCAGCTACGACATTCCGCCGCCGGAATACGCGCCGAACGACCCCGAGAACCCCTCGAACGATCGGCGTTACGCGCGCTTGAGCCCGGCGGAGCGCCCGCGCACCGAATCGCTCAAGGACACCGTCGCGCGCGTCGTGCCGTACTGGGAGTCGACGCTGGCGCCGCGCGTGCGCGCCGGCGAGCGGCTGGCGATCGCGGCGCACGGCAACTCGCTGCGAGCGCTGGTGAAGCACCTCGACCGCATCGCCGACGACAAGATCGTCGCGCTCAACATCCCGACCGGCATCCCGCTCGTGTACGAGCTCGACGCCGAGCTGCGGCCGATCAAGAACTACTACTTGGCGAGCGAGGCCGAGATCGCCGCCGCGCAACACGCGGTCGCCGCGCAGGGCAAGGCGAAGAAGTAGCCGGCGGCGCGCGGGCCGCTACCTGCCGCAGCTCTCCGGCGACTCGCGCACGAAGTGCGCCTCGAAGGTGCCGAGGTACGCGCGCAGGTGCTTCTCGACGCGTTCGAGGGCGAGCAGGTTGCGGTCGTGCTGCGAGGCGACCTTCGCGGCGTGCGCGTCGCGAAGCACCTGGGCGTGCGCGAGGGCGCCGATCGATTCGAGCGCGCGCACGGTCGCGTTGATGGTCTTCTTGTCGCGGTCGGCGAAGAAGCGCGCGTGCCCCTTGGAACGCGCGTCGTTGTCGTAGTGGTGCGCGAGGAAGGCGATGCGCTGGATCGACGAGAGCTCGTCGGCGTCCGCGTTGTTCAGGAGCTCCACGAACGCCTTGTAGACGGCGTTCGCGTCCCACTTGCGGTCGGCGGGGGTGATCCAGCGAATGGGCGAAGCCTTGGCCATGGTTCCTCGGGTTGTCGGTCGGTGCGCGCCGGTTCGGATCGGGGTGGGGGCGGCGCGCGGAGGGACGCCCCTAGTCTCGCTCATCGAGCCACGCCATTTGAATCGCTTCGAGGGTCTTCTCGTTGGACTTTTTGGGATCGTCCGCAAAACCGGCCAGTTCGGTCACCCAGCGGTGCAGTTCGGTGAATCGAAGTTTGAGGATTTCGGCCTCGGGATGGGCCTCCTCGAGGCCTTGGGCGATGGCGTGGACGTCGGTCCATCCGAACGGGCGCGCGGCCATGCTCACACCTCCGAGAGCTTCTTGCCCGCGAGGGCCGACTTCGCGACGGAGTCCATGAGCGCCGCCGCCAGCGGCATCGTGGCGCGCTCGAGCTCGTCGCGCACCCGTTGGAGCGAGCCGCCGTCCGGCAGCGGCCCCTCGAGCGCGGCGCGACCCTTCTTCAGCGCCTCCTCGATGTCCAGGCGCGTCTCGCGGTCGAGGCTCTCGCTCGCGTGGCCGAGCCCGCGCTCGGTGGCGTTCACCATGACGCCGATCTCGACCCGCAGGTCCGCGGCGCGGCGCGCGTCGAAGTCGTCGCGCGCGTGGCGGTACGCGGCGTTGAGCATGCCTTCGACCTGCTCGTCGGTCAGGCCGTTCATCGGCTTCACTTCGATGCGCGAGCTCTTGCCGGTCGACTCTTCCTTCGCGGTGACGGTGAGCATGCCGTTCGCGTCGATGTGGAAGCGCACGGCGACCTTCGGCATGCCCGCCGGCATCGGCGGGATGCCGCTGAGCTTGAAGCGACCGAGCGTCCGGCAGTCCGCGGCGAGTTCACGCTCGCCCTGCACGATGTGGAACTCGATGCCGGTCTGGTTGTCGGCGTAGGTCGTGAAGCCTTCGGTGGCCTGGCACGGAATCGTCGAGTTGCGGTGGAGGATCTTCGCCACCGCTCCGCCCATGGTCTCGAGGCCGAGCGAGAGCGGCGTGACGTCCATCAAGAGCACTTCGCGCGTGCCGCCCATGAGCACGTGCGCCTGCACGGCGGCGCCGAGCGCGACGACCTCGTCAGGGTTGAGCTCGACGTGCGGCTTGCGGCCGAAGAAGCGCTCGACGCGCTCGCGCACCGCCGGGATGCGCGTCGATCCGCCGACGAGCACGACCTCGTCGATCTGCTGGCTCTCGAGCTTCGCGTCGGCGAGCGCTCGCTGGCACGACTCGATGGTGCGCTCGATCAGCGGCGCCCACAGCGCCTCCGTCTCGGCGCGGGTGAACTTGCGCCGCCACTGCACTCCCGACTCGGGCATCGCGAGGTGCATGTACGCCTCGGGCGCGTTCGTGAGCTCGATCTTGCACTTCTCCGCGGCGAGGCGCAGCGACTGCAGGAAGGCGCGGTCCTCGAGCGCGCTCGGTCGCAGGAGCGCGCTGAGCTCCTTGCGCGCCACCTCGACCAGCGCGCGGTCGAAATCGTCGCCGCCCAGGTGCGTGTCGCCGTGCGTGGCGAGCACTTGGAACACGCCGTCTTCGATGCTGAGGATCGACACGTCGAAGGTGCCGCCTCCGAGGTCGTAGACCGCGACCGAGCCCTGCTTGCGCTGGTCCAGGCCGTAGGCGAGGCTCGCCGCGGTGGGCTCGTTGATGATGCGCAGCACGTCGAGGCCGGCGATGCGCGCGGCGTCGCGCGTGGCCTGGCGCTGCGCTTCGTCGAAGTACGCGGGCACGGTGATCACGACCTTGGTGACCTCGAGGCCGCCGAGCGCCTTGCAGGCCTGGTCGTGCACCTTCATCAGGATCAGCGCCGACAGCTCCTGAGGCGTGAACTTGCGCCCGCGCATCTCGAACTGCACGACGCCGTTCTCGTTCTCCGACAGCGGGCAGGGCACGCTCGTCGCATCGGCCCGGGTTTCGCTCAGCCCGCGCCCCATGAAGCGCTTGATCGAGAACAGCGTGTGCGCCGGGTCGATCATCGCCAGCTCGCGCGCGCGCCGGCCGACGATCGGCATGCCCTTCTCGGGGAAGTTGATCGCGCTGGGCACGTACCCGCTGTCGCCTTCGGGATGCAGCACGATCGGCCGGCCGTCCTTCCACATCGCGCCGAGCGAATTCGTGGTGCCGAGGTCGATGCCGAGCGCGATGTTCTGCGCGGCGTTGTTGAGGACGTTGAGCTCGATGAAGCCCATGGTGGTATGCGTGGGGCTGGTGGTTCGGCGCGGTCAGCGCGCGGCGGGGAGCGAGAGCGCTTGGATCTGCGCCACGGTGTTGTCGAGGTAGCGAAGCGCGTTGAGCTGCGCGCGCGCCTCGCGCAACGCCGCGGCGCCCCGAGCGGGAAGCGGTTCGAGCAGCCTTTCCAGTGCTTTCAAAGCAGCGGCGCGCTGCGTCTGGAGCTCCTTCTCGAGGCCCTCGAGCCCGGCCCGCTCGCGCGAATCCGGCGCCGAGGCGCGCGCGGCTTCGAGCGCTTCGTTCCACTCGAGGACTTCGAGCAGAAACGCCTTGGGCATTTCGCGCTGCTCGTTCTCGCTCGGACCGCCGAGGTGGCGCACGAGCCAGTCGGCGCGCGCAGCGGCGTCGCCGAGCACGGCGCGGGCTTCGTTGAGCCGCGCGGTGTTGCGCTCGGCGAGCGCGCGCGTCGCCGCGTCCGCGCCGCCGAAGTAGTCGGGGTGCAGCACGCGGCCGAGGCGCAGCAGGCGCTTCTTCAGGTCGGCGCCGTCGACGGAAAAGCTCGGCGCGAGTCCGAACACCTCGAAGGGCGTCGGCTCGCGCTCGGGCGCGACGAGCGCGCCGCAGGACGTGCAGCCCAGCGGCGACTCGAGCGAGCTACGGCATGCCGGGCAGGTCGCAGCCGGCTCGCTCACACCGAGAAGCTTTCGCCGCAGCCGCAGGTCTTCGCCGCGTTCGGGTTGCCGAACTTGAAGCCGCGACCCATCAGGTTGTCCTCGAAGTCGATCTGCGTCCCGTTGAGGTACAGGAAGCTCTTGGGGTCGCAAACGACGCGCACGCCCGCGATCTCGTAGATCTGGTCGGTCTCGGAGACCTGGTCGTCGAAGCCCAGCGTGTAGGAGAAGCCCGAGCAGCCGCCGCCCTTGACGCCCACGCGCAGGGCGGTCGCGTCGGGGAGCTTCTGCTCCGAGACGATGCGCTTCACTTCGCTGACCGCGCGATCCGTGATTTCGATCATGGTTAGTGGCCCTCCGCCGAGTTCTTGGCCTTGTAGTCGTTGATCGCCGCCTTGATGGCGTCCTCGGCGAGCACGCTGCAGTGGATCTTCACCGGCGGGAGCGAGAGCTCCTCGACGATCTGCGTGTTCTGGATCGAGAGCGCTTCATCGAGCGTCTTGCCCTTGATCCACTCGGTCGCGAGCGAACTCGAGGCGATCGCCGAGCCGCAGCCGAAGGTCTTGAACTTGGCGTCGACGATGCGGTCGCCTTCGACCTGGATCTGGAGCTTCATCACGTCGCCGCACTCCGGCGCGCCGACGACGCCCGTGCCGACGCTGGACGCGCTCTTGTCGAGCGAGCCCACGTTGCGCGGGTTGTTGTAGTGGTCGAGAACTTTGTTGCTGTAAGCCATGGCCGTTCGTTCAGGTCGAGGGTGTTGCTTGGTGGGAGCGGCGGTGCGCTCCGTGGATCGGGTCGGGCCGCTCAGTGCGAGGCGGCCTGCCACTTGACGGTTTTGAGGTCGACGCCTTCTTGCGCCATCTCGTAGAGGGGGGACAGCTCGCGCAGGCGGCGGACGGCGGCGACCACCTTGTCCGCGGCGAAGTCGACTTCCTCGCGCGTCGTGAAGCGGCCGATGCCGAAGCGGATCGAGCTGTGGGCGAGGTCTTCGCCGACGTCCATCGCGCGAAGCACGTGGCTCGGCTCGAGGCTCGCCGAGGTGCACGCCGAGCCCGACGAGACCGCGATGTCGCTGATGCCCATGAGCAGCGATTCGCCTTCGACGTAGGCGAAGCTGATGTTCAGGTTGTTGGGCAGGCGGTGTTCGCGGTTGCCATTCAAGTGCACGAAGTCGAGCTCCGCGAAGAGACGCTTCTCGAGGTGGTCGCGCAGCTCGGAGGTGCGCTTCGACTCCTCGGGCATCTCGACGCGCGAGAGTTCGCACGCCTTGCCGAGGCCGACGATGCCCGGGACGTTGAGCGTGCCCGAGCGCATGCCGCGTTCGTGGCCGCCGCCGTCCATCTGCGCGACGAGGCGCACGCGCGGATTCTTGCGGCGCACGTAGAGCACTCCGGCGCCCTTGGGCCCGTAGATCTTGTGGCCCGACAGGCACAGCATGTCGACGTGGTCGGCCTCGACGTCGACCGGGATCTTGCCCGCGGCCTGCGTCGCGTCGCTGAAGAAGAGCACGCCCTTCTCGTGGCACAGCGCGCCGATTTCGCGGATCGGGTTGAGCGTGCCGACTTCGTTGTTGGCCCACATCAACGCGACCAGCATCGTGTCCGGGCGCAGCGCGGCCTGCACCGCCTCGACGGTCACGCGCCCGCTCTTGTCCGGCTGCAGGTACGTGACTTCGAAGCCCTGCTGCTCGAGGTGCTTGCACACGTCGAGCACGGCCTTGTGCTCGGCCTGGCTCGTGACGATGTGCTTGCCCTTGTCCGCGTACATCTCCGCCGCGCCCTTCAGCGCGAGGTTGATGCTCTCGGTCGAGCCCGAGGTGAACACGATCTCCTTCGGGTTCGCGCCCAGCAGCGCGGCGATCTGCTCGCGCGACTTCTCGACCGCTTCCTCGGCGGCCCAGCCGTACTTGTGGTTGCGGCTCGCGGCGTTGCCGTAGTGCTCGGTGAAGTAGGGGAGCATGGCCTCGAGCACCCGCGGATCGCAGGGCGTCGTGGCTTGATAGTCGAGGTAGATCGGGAGCTTCATGGTGGTCGAGTCTCGTTGGCGCGTGTCGCGCGAGGAGCTGATTCAGTGCTGTGGGGTGCGGGCTGCGAACGGATCGTCAGTCCAGTTGGGCGGCCGCGGCGTTCGCGTGCGCCGCGCCATTCGCCGCGCCGATCGCGAGCGGCGCCGAGCGCGTCGGCAACAGGGAACGGAGCGTGGTGTGTTCGAGGAGGCCCCAGAGCTGCTCGCGGACGCGGTTCACCGGCGAGCGAATGGGGCACATGGACTGCACTTCGCAGCCGCCGGACTTGAGCACGATGGGCGACTCGCAACTCGTCAGCGGCGGCGCGCCCTCGAGGGCCGAGACGACCTGGCCGAGCGTGATCTGCTCGGGGCGCCGCGTGAGCGCGTAGCCGCCCGTCGCGCCGCGCTGCGACTCGACGATGGCGTGCTTCTGAAGCGCCTTGAGCACCTCCGCCACGAGGCGCCGCGGGATCGGGTAGCGGTCGCAGATCTCGCGCGCGCTCACGAACGCGCCGGCGTCCACCGCGCCGCGCTCGGCGATGTGGACCAGGGCGATGAGCCCGTATTCGGTGCGCTTGGTCAGTTGAAGCATGGCGGTCTCGAGCGGGCAAACGGCACCAATTTGATGCTATTTGCTGGCCAACAAAAGGCCGCGCGGAGGGTCTTCCGGGCGGCCTGACGCGGGCCTTCGAGCCACAGTCTACGACCATCGGCTTACCCGGACCAGAGCCCCGAGCGGAAATCTTCCCCGCACGTGAGGTTGGGCCCGCCCGGTGCACTCAAGCCCGCCCTTCGGGAGGTCGATCTTGCACCCATGAACCCGACGCCGGCGCCCACTCTGTGCATCCACTGCGGCCTCGACGCGGGGAATCCGCCCCGCCTCAACCGCTTCGAAGACGGCCGGGTTTGCCCGGCCTGCGCCGACCGCCTGCTCGCCTCGCTCCCGCCGGTCCTGCCGTCCGATCCGCGTCACGCGGAGGCGTCACCCGAAGAGATCGAGAACGAGTTCCAGGACTACGGCGAGCCCGACTTCGACCGCCCGGCCTGAGCCTCCGAAGCGCCCGCTCCACGCGGTTCGAGCAGCGCGCGCAACTCCTCCGGCAGCATGCACACCGGCCGCGCTTCCTTGCGCAGGTCGACGCAGGCCAGTTCCGTCGAGCCCTCGGCCAGCGCGAGGCCGTCCGCGGCGCGCAGCACCTCGTACTCGAAGGCCACCGAGGCGCCACCGATTCGCTCGATCCGCGTGCGCACCGTGAGCTGCTCCGCGTAGCGCGCCGGGGCGCGGAACCGCAGCCCCGCCTTGCGCACGACCAGCCCGAATCCGCGGCGTTCCAGCTCTGCGTAGGGCAATCCGAGAGCTTCCATCAAGCGCGTTCGGCCCTCCTCGAAGTACACGAGGTAGTTGGCGTGGTAGACCACGCCCATCTGGTCCGTCTCGCCGTAGCGCACCTGCAAGCGATGCTCGCTCCAGGGGCCCGCCTGGGTCTGTGAGGGCTTCATTTCGCGCGCAGGGTACGCTTCGAGAGCGCGCCGGTCGCTCCGGTCGGGCTACGAACCGTCGCGGGACGGCCGGGGTCCGAGAAACTCGCCTGCTCGGCGCGGCTAACACTGCGCCGAGATCGAGGCGGGCGGCCTCGGGACTTCGGACCGCGCGCAACGTCCTGCGCGCGACCCTCCTGCCGATCGACCCCGAGAGAACTCGATGCCCCCCCTCCAAGTTCGTCGTGCTTCGAAGCTCGTCTCCTTCCTCCCGTCCTCGGCGGCCTCCGCCCTGGTCGGCCTCGCGTTCCTCGGCGGAGCGCTCGCGCTCGCGAGCGACGGCTCGAACGACAGCCTGAAAGCCGGCTCGAAGCCCGCCGAGCCTCCCGCCCAGGAGTCGTCGGCGCGCGCGCGGGACCTCCGCGCGAACACGTTCAGCTCCAGCGCCCAGGACTCCGTCGCGCTGGCCGCCGACGCGAGTGGCGGGCTCGTGCTCACGTGGCAGAGCCGGCGTCAGGACGAGATGACGTACGGCGTGTACGCGCAGCGCTTCGACCCCAGAGGCGAGCGACTGGGCGACGAAGTGAAAGTGAACGTGCACGTCGAGGGTCCGCAGACGCAGCCGGCGGTCGCGCTCGACGCGAGCGGCGCGGCGTGGTTCGCGTGGGAGTCCTTCGCACAGGACGGAGACCTCGGCGGCATTTACGCGCGCCGCTTCGACGCCCAACTTGCCGGCGGCGGCGAAGTGCAGGTCAACTCGAGCGTGGCGGGGCACCAGGCCGAATGCGCGCTCGCAGGCGATGGCCAGGGCGGTGCGGTCGTGGTGTGGACCGGTCCGTCCGCGGCCGGTCGCGCGGTGTTCGCTCGCGCGCTGGGCGCGCAGGGTGAGTGCGCGGGGCCCGAAGTGCGCGTGGACGAGGCGCCCGAGGGCTCGGCCGAGCGCGCCGTGCTGCCGAGCGTCGCGTGGGATCCTCGCGGCGGTTGGGTGGTCGCGTGGTCGCGCGCCGACGAGCGCGGCGCTCCGAACGCGATTCTCGCGCGCCGCCTGGACCGGCGCGGTGCGCCGAGCGGAGCGGTGCAGCGGGTGGTCGAGCTCGAACACGGGGCCCCGGTGGAGCCCGCGGTGGCGATCGATGCGCGCGGCGCAGTGGCCATCGCCTGGCTCGGCGCCGCGGACGAGGACTACGTGCCGCACCTGCGGCGTTTCGCGGCGGACGAAAGCGAAGGCGCGTGGCTCGCGAGCGACGTGGTTTCGCTTCCGACGCAATGCCCGGGCTACACGAGCGGGCTCGACCTCGCCTTCGACGACGCGGGGCGGATCGCGCTGGCGTGGTCGAGCTTCGGCGACGCACGCAACGAGGCGGACAGCTTCGTGCGCTGGATCGAAGTCGATGGCCGCGTCGGTGCGCCGGAACGCGCGACGCGCGCGAGCGAGGGCCCGCAACGGCTCGCGGTCGGCGCCGGCGGCCGGCGCATCGCGGTGACGGACGGCGGAGTCGTCGCGCTCGCTTGGAGCGGCGACGCGGGACTGGGCGACGACACGGGTGCGCACCTTTCGCTGCTCGCTCCGTGCGGCTCGAAGTCGAGCGGCGAGGAACTCGGGCGCCAGGAACACGCGGCGAAGGAGTCGACATCCGAGTCGACTTCGAAGCTCGCTGTGCGAACTTCGATCACGCTCGAGAGCGGCGAATCGGCGAAGCTCGAGTCCGGCGGCGAGCGCTCCACGGACGAGTTGGGCGCCGCGGACGAGTCGGCCGCGCCCCACGAGCCGCCGGTGCGGGTCGCGCCCAGCGTCGTGAGCCCGAACAACCTTCTCAGCCAGGGCGGCCCCGACTTCGGCTTCGAAGGGATCGCTCAGACCACGCTCACGCCGCCGGACCCGCACCTCGCGGTCGGGCCCAACCACGTCGTGCAGGTCGTGAATGCTTCGGTGGCCTGGTACACGAAAGCGGGCGTGCAGCAGGGCGTGCTCACGCAGGACGCGTTCTTCCAGAACTCGGGTTTCATGTTCGACGCCGAGGCGATCTGGGATCCGTACTCGCAGCGCTTCATGGTGATGACGAACAACCGCGTCAACTCGCAGAGCCGGTTCGAGCTCGCGGTGTCCGACGACGCCGACCCGAACGGCGCGTGGCATCGCTACTCGTTCAACGTCACGGCGCTCGCGAATTCGTCTTCGATCGACTCGCCGAACATCGGCGTCGACGGGCAGGCGGTGTACCTGTCCGCGGACTTCCCGCCCTTCACGTCGGGCAACTTCCTGATCTTCATCGTCGACAAGGCGCCGCTGCTGACCGGTGCGCCGAATCCGACCACGCGCAGCTTGTTCCTCACGACTTCGCAGTCGTGGGGCACGCCCGTGATGATGAGCTCGGCGCCGGCGTTCTACCTCGTGCAAGGGCGCGAGACGGCGTCGGCGACGGATGTCGTGCTCCACGCGATCACCGATCCGCTGGGCACGCCGACGCTGACTTCGCTTCCGCTCACGGTGCCGACCTACCAGGCGCCGGAGGATCCGCCGCAACTGGGGACGAGCACGCGGCCCGAGGCCTTCGAGGCGCGCTTCTGGAGCGCGGTGTTCCGCAACGGCCGCCTGTACGCGACCCACCACCAGGGTTCCGCGCGCGTGATGCAGCGCTGGTACGAGATCGACATGGCGAACTGGCCGGTGAGCGGAACGCCGAGTCTCGTGCAGTCCGGCGACGTCGATCTCGGTCCGGGCGTGCGCACGAGCTTCGGCAGCATCGCCGTCGACGCGCAGGGCGCCATCGCGCTGACGTATACGCGTTCGAGTCCGGTCGAGTTCCTCTCGATGGCGCGCTCGTACCGCCTGCCGAGCGACCCGCCGGGGGTGCTCACGCCGTCGGTGACGGTGCGGAGCAGCAGTGCGCCGACCTTCGTGAACCGCTGGGGCGACTACAGCGGCGCCGTCGCGGACCCGAACGCGGACGGCGTGTTCTGGGGCACCGGCGAGTACTTCAGCGGCGCGTGGGCGACGTGGATCGGAGTGTGGGGGCCGTGCGAGGCGCCCACGACCTACTGCACGGGCAAGCTGAGCTCGTTCGGGACGACGCCCTCCGTCGGAAGCCTCAACGACCCGAGCCTCGGCGCGAACAACTTCCGCGTCACCGTCGATTCGGGCCCGCCGAATCGATTGGGGCTCATGTACACGAGCTCCGCGCCAGCGGCGATTCCGTTCTTCAACGGCTTCCTGTGCGCGCAGCAGCCCTTGCAGCGCAGCTCGGTCATCGCGCTCGACGGCCTCGGGCACGCCGAATTCGCGGTCCCGATCGACGTGGGAATGCTGGGTGCGAAGCGCTACTACGGCTGGTGGATGCGCGATCCGGGCCAGGCCGACGGCACCGGTATCGCGCTCTCGAACGGGCTGGCGGTTACGTTCTGCCCGTAACGCGGGACGAGCCGGGCGTGCCGAGCCGCTCGGACGCACGGCGCCGGAGCGCTCTTTTCACGCAGGCTGGCGGTCTGCGGCAACTCGCAGCAAACCTGCGGCTCGCGCGAAAAAATTGCTCTGGCACGGTACGTCCGTAGGATGCGCGGCCTCGTGGCCGACCCTGCCCACAATTTGAAGGACACGCACCGCGGCAACGCCAACACCGCGGCGGCGCTCACGTGGCTCGTTCCGGGGGCCGGACACCTGTTCCTGGGCCGCGGCGCGCTCGGCTTGATCGTGTTCGCCGTCGTCGAGGGCTTGTACTTTTTCGGGCTGCGGCTGTCGGGCGGCATGACCTTCGAGTTCCTCGACGCCGAGCTCCGCACGCTCGTCGCGCCGTTGCTGTCGCCGGAGTCCGGCAACCTCGGAGGCATCCTGTGGCAGATGAAGAGCTTCGGCTTCGGCATCGGCCGCGTGCGCGAGTGGCCCGAGCACATCGTGCTGGGCAGCGCGCTCAGCGCGACGAGCGGCGTTCTCAACGCCTTTGCGATGGCGCACGCTCACATGCTCGCGCGCGTCGCGAAGCCGTCCGATGCAGCGAAGCCCGTGCTCTCGACGCTGCTCACCTGGGTCTGCCCGGGACTGGGCCACCTCCATCAGGGCCGCGTCGTGCGCGGAGCCGTCGTGTTCGTGCTGCTCGTCGGCATGTTCGCGCTCGGCACGTTCTTCGCCGAAGGCTCGAACCTCTCGCGCGAGCGCCACTTCTACTACTGGGCCGGCCAGTTCCTGCTCGGCGGCCCGGCGCTCCTGTCCGAGGCCCTCTTCGGCTCGATGCGCGTGACGCGCGACATCCCCTACGTCGAAGCGGGGCTCGTATTCGGCTGTGTCGCCGGTCTGCTCAACGTGCTCGCGATGATCGACGTGTACGGCTACGGCGAAGCCAAGGTCTTCGGCTGGCCGCTCAAGCATCACGGCGACCGCAGCGAGGATGCGAAGTCCGACGGCCCGAGCGCGGGCGCCAGGCCCGCCGAGATGCCCAAGCTCGGCGAGATCAGCACCTGAGCCCTCTCCCGCCACCTGTTGTGAAAGAATTCCTCCCGTGAAGGACCTGGGCGCGCACCTCGCACTCTTCCTGCTGATCGCGACGGCGATCGTCACGCTCGGCGTCTTCTACTCCGAGGGCGACGACCGCGCCGCGCGCGCCGTGTGGCCCAAGCGCATGGTCACCTTCCTGGTCGGGTGCGCCGTGCTCGTCGGAGTGATGCTCGTGTGCGAGCACACCTTCGCGGCGCTCGAGTGAGTTCGCGCGGAGCGCTCGAGCGGCGGCTCGGTCAGCTCCTTCGATAGAGCCCCCCCGCGCCGCGCGCGACGTCGCCGACGAGCTCGAGCTCGACGAGCTCGGTCAGCACCTCGGCGACGTCCGCCCGCAGGCGCTCCGCGACCTCGTCCGCGGTGAGCGTCTCGCCCTGCAGCGCTCGCAACACGCGCCGCGCGAAGTCGGAGCGTTCGCACGCGCCGCCGCCGGAAGCTCCGCTCGCAACTCCACCCGACGGTCCACCGGGCGCTCGCGGGCGAGCGCCGGAACTCGTCGCGGTCGCCAGCCCGAGCTCCGCGAGCACTTCCTCGGGCTCTTCCACGAGCGCCGCGCCTTCGCGGATCAGGCGGTGGCACCCGCGCGCCATCGGATGGTCGACGCGCCCGGGCAGCGCGAACACCGTGCGGCCCTGGTCCGCGGCCCAGCGCGCCGTGATGAGCGAGCCCGACGCCGCCGCGGCTTCGATCACCACCACAGCTTCGCACAGCCCCGAGATCACGCGGTTGCGCAGCGGGAAGTTGCGCCGCAGCGGCGGCGCGCCGGGCTCGAACTCGCTGAGCATCAGGCCCTCGCGGACGATGCGCTCGCTCAGCGGCCCCGCCGGCCACGGCCGGTCCACGCCGCACCCCAGCACCGCGATCGTCGCACCGCGCGCGTCGAGCGCCGCCTCGTGCGCGACGTAGTCGACGCCGCGGGCCATTCCGCTCACGACCACCGCGCCAGCCTCCGCCAGCGCTTGCGAGAAGCGCCGCGCCTGCGCCTCGC
>CALFYL010000290.1 GCA_937952135.1 uncultured Planctomycetia bacterium | reverse complement strand
GCCGCTTCGACTCCCGCGCACGGAGAGGGAAGAAAGTTCGCTGCCGGCTGTGGGAGTGGTACGCGTCGAGAGCCGCGGATTGCGTGCCTGGCCCGCCGCATCGATACAACGGCCAACCGATCAGTCGGAAGAGAACTCACACCGCCGGCCCAGGGCGGCTGCGCAGCAGTAATGGGAAGTTGAAAGAATTTCCGTCAGCAGGTCTTGACGCTTTGGGTCGGCGCTCGGAGTGTGGGGCTGTGGGCTTCTTCCCGTAACCACCTCAAGGGGGTCACCTTGATTCCGTCGCTCGTCGCTCGTCGCTCGTCGCTCGTTCTGACTAGTTCGCTCCTCGCATCCGTCGGCGCTGCACAAGTATCCGTGCTCGCGAATCACCACGTCGGAGGTCGGCCGCTCGACTTAGCGCTCGCTGAAGACGAAACGTTCGCCGTCGTTCGCACTTCCACCGCCGAATACATGCTCGACTTGTCGGCGCCGGGCATGCCGATCGTGCTCACGACGGCGCATGTCTCGGACCCCCTGACCGCTACGGCCGAAATCGTGAAGCTCGTCGGGATTCTGGAGGACCGCGCGGTGGTCGGCGGCTACAACAATCCGGCCTTCGGAGTGACGACTCCCAACATCAAGGCGTTCCAGTCGAATCCGCCGCTGGAGTTGGTCCAACCACCGTCGATCTCGCAACCTGGAACCGTGGACGTTGTGATGGGCTACGCTCCCGTTACGGCGGATCCGATCGCAGCGATGCGCTTCGACGAGGCGCACTTCACCCACATCTCGATTCGCGACCTCAAGACTGGCGTTGCATCGTCCGGGTTTATTCCAGCTACGCCTACCCAGCTCTGTGGCACGCCCTTCCCGCGCACCGACGGACTCGCGAATACGCTGGGGCTCACGTCCAATCGCATCATCGCGATCTCCAACCAAGACGTGCCGCAGTCACCTGGAGGCGGCGGGCTCGAGCGTGGGGTGGTCACTATTGCGCATGTGGGCGCCCAGCCCAGTGGGTGGCCGAAGTACCACGGGTTCACTCCGTGCGGGCAGCCGCTCGCGAACGGCTTCGAACTCGTGCACGACGTGGGGACCTCGCCGAATGGCGTGATCGGCGTCGTCAGCGGCACGCAAGTGATCGGTGTCTACAGCCTTCGCACCGGACTCGAGATCGAGGTGTTCCAGGGCCCCAACTTGCCGACGCCCAATTTCCTCGCGCCCCAGCGGATGGTCACGGGCGATTCCGTTGCGGTGACCAATAAGCGTGCGGTGGTGATTGGCAATGACCACGTGCACACGGGTGTGACCCCGGTGTTCGTTGGCTCCGACCCGTTCGGTTTCATTGTCACCATCCTCGACGTCTCCACCGCCCCTCCCTTGGCCAACGTGACCTTCAACGCTGCGATGCTGGGGATTCCCACGCCCTCGCGCGTTCACGACGTTGTGACCACTCCGAACGGGAGTCGTGCGGTGGCAACCACCCGGGCTGGAACGCTCGTGATCGACCTGACCCAGCCGGTGTCGACCTCTCCCCTGAGCCCGGTCCCCGTGCTCGTGGGCTCGACGGATCCGCTTGAGTTCTCCGATACTCTGCTCGTCTCGGACTCGGTCGAGTGCACCGACTCCCACGCCGTCGTGATCGGAAGGAGCCCCACGCTCCAAGGCCAGGTCGAAGTAATCCAATTGCTTTCACCCACCTACGCCAGCACGGTTATCCCCATTGGCCCTGTGGGTCAGTTCGTGCCGACGGATGTGGTCATCTCGTCCGACGGGACCAAGGCGATCATTCGGTCCACGCGGCACACTCCGATCGTAGCGCAGCAGCCGGGGCGGTTGACGGTCGTCGATTTGGGGTCTGCGGCGGTCCTCCTTGATGTCGACGTGTCACCCATCGGAACTGCTTCGCTGGGCGCCTCCGTCGGACTCGATCATGTCCTCGCCGGCAGTGGCCGCGCGATCGCGATCGGCCAGGAAGGTAGCGGCACGCGAATCCAGGTGCTGCAGCTCTGAGACGGTCGTGGCTCCATGACGCTCCTAGAAGTTCTACGCGAGGTGTTCTACCGCTCAGTGGCGGATCGCGCCGTGCTGATTTCGGCGTTGCTGTCGGTATCAGCGTCGTCCGCTTTCGGAGCGCAGCTCGTCACTCGATTGTCGGATCTGGAGCGGAGCGCAGGTCCGCAGCCCGCGGTCGGCGCACCGGACACGTGCACGTCCAGCGACGGGCGCTGGGTCACCTACGGGGACTTTTGCAACGCCTACTTGAGGGACTGCGCGACGGGCAATGTCGTGGTGGCCAGTCCTTCCGTGGCGGGCCCCGGGGCCTGCGGTTTCGGCTGGGAGCCGAGCGTGTCCGCAGATGGAAATCTGGTGGCGTTTTGGAGCCTCCTCGATCGGCTCGTGCCGGTCGATACCAACTTCGTTGAGGATGTATTTCTGTTCGATCGACGGAGCGGGCTCGTCCGTCGCATCAGTGAAGGGCCGGGGGGGCAGCAGTCGGCGAGCCCAAGCGCCTATCCTCGAATCTCGGGCGACGGGGCGACGGTAGTGTTTTGGAGCTACTCCATGGACCTTGGGCCGCTTGACACGTTGAGCAGCCCCGACATCTATGCGTGCGATCTGGCTTCCGGTGCTCACGAACTCATCTCCGTCGATTCGAACGGTCTGCAGCCGTCCTGCGGAACGGCGTGCGACGCCGACCGGAGAATGTCGATTTCCTTCGATGGGCGCTTTGTCGCCTTTGCGACGCAGCAGCGGCTGGCCACGACCGATCCCCACGGGCTTCTCGATGTGTACGTGCGAGATCGGGTCCTGCAGACCACGGAACACATCAGTCGCACGTGGAATGGCGGATGGGCCAACAACATCAGCCAGTTCCCCTCGATTTCGTGCGACGGTCGTTATGTGGCCTTCGAGAGCGACGCGACGAATCTGCTTCCGTTCGCGGTGGCGTGCTGCGGCAACACGTTCGTTTTCGATCGCGCGAACGGAACGCTTGAACTTGCGAACCTCACTTACCAGGGCGTGCCCGGCGGCGCGGCGTACGGGGTGAGGCTCTCCTGCAATGGTCGCTTCGTTGCGTTCTCGTCCGACGCGCCGGGGTTCGTTGCGAACGACCTCGACGCTTCGCCGGATGTGTTCGTAAGAGACCGTGCCTCAGGGACTCTGGACCGGGTCACGATCGGACTCAACGGAGCGCCGCTGGGCCCGGGCTACCACTCGGAGGCGCTGGTGGTCGGTGACGATGGCTCCGTGGTCCTCAACGCAAGCTACGTCGGGATGGCCCTTGGAGTTCCGGCGGGGCAGCCGCAAACGGGCCAGATCTTCCGCTTCGAGCCGCGTTACCCCTCGAACGCGATCCAGGGCTACTGTACGCCGAAGGTCAACTCGCTCGGCTGCACGCCGCGAATCGCAAACATCGGGTTCCCGTCGTTGACCGACAACGCCAGCCTGTTCGTCAAGGCGCTGCAGGTCCGCAGCTATCAGAACGGCATGCTGTTGTGGAGTCGAACGCAACAGAGCACGCCCTTTGGGGGAGGGACCCTCTGCGTAGGAGCGCCGGTGCGCCGGACGGCGTTGCGGGACTCGGGCGGCCTCGGCGGGGTCGATTGCGGCGGGCAGTACGTGTTCCACTTCTCGCCCGCGTTCTTGCGCGAGCAGGGATTTGGCATGGGGGACAATTTCTACGCGCAGTTCTATGGCCGCGACCCCGGCTTCGCGCCGCCGAACAACCTCACCTTGACCGACGCCGCGGCGTTCACCGTGCTTCCGTGAAGTGGCGCTGCCGGTCCCGCGCGCACTGATATCCTTGTCAGGGCCTTCGTCGTTCCGTGCGACGACGTAGGTTCAGTCGGCGACCCGCTTGCACGCGGTGGTGTTGGTTCCGCCCGAGAGAAGGGGACTGTGAACGAAGCATGTGGACGCGCGCCCTGATCAGCTTCGCTGGCTACTCCGCTCTGATCGCCGTGCTGTACGTGTCGGCCTCCGACGCGGCGTCGGTGCTTCTCAGCGTCCTCGCGGCGATTCCCGGAGTGTTGATCGCGCTGCAGGTGTCCGGAGCGTTCTCGGCACTTGAACCGTCGTTCCGGGGCTCGGTCGCCGCGCTCTATCGCCGCATCAAGTGGTGGCAGTTCCCGCTTGCGATCCTGTGCTTCGGCGCGAACGCGCTGGCCGTCCGCCGCCTGGGCGAAGTCGATGCCCCGTGGGCGCGTCTGTCGATCGTGGCGTTGGCGTTGATCCCCGGAGCGCTGCTCGCGGCGATCCTCGGCTGGCGAGCGAAGTTGGCGAACGAAGTACGTGGGGCGAACTAGGTCCTAGCAGCCCGTTGAAGAAGTCATCCGGCGCGCTTCCGCGCC
>CALFYL010000289.1 GCA_937952135.1 uncultured Planctomycetia bacterium | reverse complement strand
CTCAAGGTCATCCGCACCGCGCACTACCTCGTGATGACGAACTCCTCGGGCGGCGACAAGTTCGCCAAGCAGATGGAGATCAACTACGGGATCATCCAGAAGACCTTCCCGTTCCCCGAGGTCCCGGGGCGCAAGCTCATGCCGGTGTTCTTGTTCCAGAACCCGGAGGACTACTACGCCTTCTGCGTGAAGCAGTTCGAGTGGAGCGCCGAGGAGGCGCGCAAGTCCAAGGGCGTGGCTTCGGGCGACTTCTACGCGACGTGGTACGAGGCGCCGCAAGATCCGGTGCACATCCACGAAGCGACGCACCAGATCTTCTCGAACCGGCTCGAGCTCGGCGGCGGGGGCTCGTGGTACCAGGAGGGCGTCGCGGAGTACATCGAGACCAAGCCCAACGAGCGCAACGACATCGCGCGGCGCGTCAAGAACGGCAAGCACACTCCGCTCAAGGAGTTCGTTCGGCTTCGAAGCCTGCTGATGTCGAGCGAGGACGACGTGTCGGGCGACAGCGCCGCGAGCCTCCACTACAAGCAGGCGGCGCTGCTCATCGAATTCCTGCGCGAGAGCAAGTTCGGAAAGGACAAGTTCCTCGAGTGGCTGCACGCGATGGGCAACACGCCGCGCGGCGACGTCCCGAAGATCGAGGCCGTGTTCCAGCGCGTGTACGGCGTCGACCTCGAGCAGCTCGACCGGGAACTGCAGGACTACTGCCAGAAGCGCTGAGCGCGCGTTCCGTCGCCGGCGTCAGCTCGCCGGCGTGGCTGCGTCGGCATCACTTCGTCGGCGTGCGCGTGCCGTCGCGTCCGACGGTCGGCGCGCGGCCCAGCAGGCTCGCCGGGATCACCGTTCCGCGGCCGTACTTGCGCCGCAAGCGGTCGAGCCCGGTCGAGATGCGCTCGAGCCGGTCGCGCGCCTGATCGTCCTCGCGCGTCCCTTCGACTTCGGCCTCGCCGAGCATGCCGGGGTCCGCGCCGAACAGCGTGCCCTGGCGCGGCGTGCGCACGTCGTCGAGCCCCGAGAGCGTCACGCCGAGCAAGCGCAACGGTTGCATCGGCACGCGCTCGAGCAGCTCGCGCGCCACCGAATAGAAGCGCACGCCGACGTTGGTCGAGAACGGCAGCGACTTGGTGCGCGTGAGGGTCTTGAAGTCGCTGAAGCGCGCCTTGAGCGTCACGGTTCGGGCGCGCAGCCCTCCGTCGCGCAGGCGGTACGCGAGCTCTTCGCAGAACTCGAGCAAACGCAGTCTCAGCTCCTCGCGGCTCGAGATGTCCTTCGAGAACGTGCGCTCGAGGCTGAAGCTCTTCTCCTCGCGCCGCGGCGTGACGCGCCGCGTGTCGATGCCGTGGGCGAGGTCGTAGATCCACGCGCCGGTCGCGCCGAAGCGCTGCATGACGCCTTCGCGGCTCTGCGCCGACAGATCGCCGATCGTGCGCACACCCATCGACTCGAGGCGCTTCGCCGTGCGCTCGCCGACGCCGAAGATCTTCGACACCGGCAGCGGGCGCAGCACGTCGAGCGCCTCCTCGGGACGGATCACACGGAACCCGTCGGGCTTGTCCATGTCCGAGGCGAGCTTGGCGAGGAACTTCGAGCTCGCGACCCCCACGGACGCGATCAACCCGGTTTGGCGCAGGATCTCGCGCTTGATCGTCCGGCCGATCTGCACCGCGTCGCCGAAGAGCAGCTCGCACCCCGCCACGTCGAGGAAGGCCTCGTCGAGCGACAGGGGCTCCACCAGCGGCGTGAACGAGCGGAAGATCGTCATGATCTCGCGCGAGACCGCGGTGTACTTCTCGAGGTCCGGCGGAAGCACGATCAAGTCGGGACACAGCGCGCGGGCCTGCGCCGTCGGCATGGCCGAGCGCACACCGAACGCGCGCGCCGCGTAGCTCGCCGCGCTGATCACGCCGCGTCCGTCGGCCGGCCCGCCGACCGCCACCGGCTTGCCGGCGAGCGTCGGGTCGTCGCGCACCTCGACCGACGCGTAGAACGCGTCCATGTCGACGTGCAGGATCGAGAGCTTGGGCGGGGTCATGCGCTTGGGTCGCGACAGTGCAGCGAGTCGGTGCGGCGACGGTGCGGCAGCGGTTCGCGCGGGTCAGAGCCGGCCGCGTTCGCGGAGCATGGCCTCCACGGGCGCGTTGCCTTGGAACTGCGTGCGCAGCCGCTCGAAGATCGGCGCGGCTTCGGCGGCGCGGCCGAGCGCCTCGAGCGCTTCGCCGCGGTGCAGCAGCGCCTCGGCGGCGAACTTCGAACGCTGGGCCTCGGGCGGCCTGGCGGCGAGCAGCGGGTCGGCGCGGTCGAACTCGGCCAGGGCCTCGTCGTAGCGCGCGAGTTTCACCAGCACCGCGCCGCGCAGCACGCGCAGCTCGGGCGACTCCGCCAGGCCCTGCATCGCGCGATCGACTTCGATCAACGCTTCCTCGCTTCGGCCGAGCGCGTTGAGCACCGCGGCGCGGTTCTGGAAGAGCTGCGGATCGTTCGGGGTCTTGCGCAGCAAGTCGTCGTAGACCGCGAGCGCTTCCGCGTTGCGGTCGAGCTCCGCGAGCACGACCGCGCGGTTGAAGTGCACGCGCAGATCCGAAGGCGCCAGCACGATCAGCTCGTCGAAGCTCTTCAGCGCCTCGGCGTTCTTGCCTTGCGCGCGCAGCGACAGCGCCTGCTCGTGAAGTCCGATCAGCCGCGCCTCGCCGGCGTCGATCCGGGTCGCCGCGGCGTTCGAGGCGCTCTTGCTCTTGCTCTTGGAATCGTCGCCGCAGGCGCTGACGAGCAGCACGGCGGCGCAGGAGACGACGGGAAGAAGGACGCGCATCGGGTCGGGGGTGGGCCGGACAGCGAGCCGGCGGCGACGAGGGGGCCCCTCACGATACCGCGGCCCGGCTTGCGCCGCGCGCCCGCCGGACTACCCTCCTTGCCCCCATGCGCTTCGAACGCGTCGCCCTGGCCTCGGTCGAGTACGTATTGCCCGAGGAACGCGTGCGTTCCGACGAGCTCGAACGCCGCCTGGCGCCCCTTTACGAGCGCCTGCGCCTCCGCGAGGGACGCCTCGAACTCATGACGGGCATCGCCGAGCGGCGCTTCTTCCCCGCGGGAACGCGCCCCAGCGAAGTCGCGGCCCGCGCCGGCCGCCTCGCGTTGGATCGGAGCGCGCTGGCGGACCGCGTCGCGCTGCTCATCCACTCATCGGTTTGCCGCGACTTCCTCGAGCCCGCGACGGCGTCCGTGGTCCACCATGCGCTCGCCCTGCCGCCCACCTGCGCCGCCTTCGATCTCTCGAACGCGTGCCTCGGTTTCGCGAACGCGATGTTGATCGTCGCGCAGCAGATCGAGAGCGGCGCGATCGAAGCGGGCCTGGTGGTCTCCGGCGAGTGCGGCCGCCCGCTCGTCGACCAGACGATCCACGCCCTTCTCGACGATCCACAGGCGGACAAGCAGACCCTCAAAGCCGCCTTCGCCTCGCTCACGATCGGAAGCGGCGCCGCCGCAGCGGTGCTCACGCGCGCCGACCTCGCGCCTTCCGCTCCGCGCCTCACCCGCGCGCTCGCGCGCGCCGCGACCGAGCACCACGTGCTCTGCCACGGCGACCACGCAGGCGGCGGCATGTTGATGCAAACCGACTCCGAAGCGTTGATGCACGCCGGCGCCGCCCTCGCGCGCGCGACCTTCGACGACTTCCTGCGCGACGCGTCTTGGACGCGCGACTCGATCGAGCGCGTCGTCACCCACCAGGTCGGAGTCGCGCACCGCAAGCTCGTGCTCGGCAACCTGGGGCTCGACCTCGCGCTCGACTACCCCACCGTCGAGCTCCTCGGCAACATCGGCTCCGTCTCGCTCCCGCTCTCGCTCGCTCGCGCGCGCGAAAGCGGCTTCATCACCTCCGGCCAGCGCGTCGCGATGTGCGGCATCGGCAGCGGCCTGCACTGCCTGATCCTCGGCGTCGAGACGTAGCCCGCGCGACTTCGCGGCGACCCGCGCGCGAGCGCGCTCCGCGGAGGCCCGTGCAAGAACACAACCGGCGCAGCCACCGCGAGGTGACTGCGCCGGTTGCGCTACGGAATGGAGCCAGAGACGGGATTCGAACCCGTGACCCCCGCTTTACGAAAGCGGTGCTCTACCACTGAGCTACACTGGCCTGTTCAGAGGCGTCGCGGAGTGGACCGCGAGCCGATTCGTTGCAGCCCCGCGCTGGTGCGGGGCCTTCGTTTTGGGCGCGGATCAGTTCTGCGCGGGCTTGCCGAGGGCGCCGAGGTGGCCGACGCGTTCGGCGACGGGCATCGAGCTGGCGCCGAGCGCTTGGGCGGCGGCCTTGCGGACGGCGACCGGAGCGTCGGCGGAGTGCGCAACGGCGTGCAGGATCGCGCCGGCGTCGCCCGCGGCGACCCCGCGGCCGAACATGGCCGTGAGAGCGTGCGACGCGGCGGTGCGAACCGCTTCCGAGCGAGCGGCGTCGCCCACGACGGCGGATAGCGCCGCGACGTGCGAAGCGTTGCCCGCGGCGACCAGCGCGTGCGCGGCCGGAACCGACACGCCGTCGGTGCGGTTCAGCGCGCCGGCGAGCTCACCGGCGACCGACGAGACGTCCGTGCCCGTGCCCGAGAGCTGCGCGAGGATGGTCGCGGCCGCTTGGGCCAGCGCGTCCGCGCGCTCGCGCTCCGCGCCGAGGTTGCCTTCCATGGCCGCCATCACCGGGCTCAGGTCGGCGGCGTTGAACGCACCCGCGGCCTTGTCGCCGAAAACCTCCGCGAGGTCGTCGGGGCTCGAGGTCGCGACGAAGACCGGCGCAGCCGTCAAGTGCGCTTCGCCGTCGAGCTCCGTGAGCACCTGGTGCGTCGTCACGTCGCTCAGACGGTCGGCCACGACCACGAGGTCGACGCCCGCCATGCGGCGCAGCATCGCGAGGCCCTGGACTCCGCTCTCGCTGCTGTTGACGAGCAGACCCGCGCCACGCAGGGCATCGACGGTCGCCTTCGCGCGCGCCGCATCGCCGTCGATGACGAAGGCGGTGCGCAGCACTTCGCGCGACGCGATCGCGCCCAGGGCGCGGATCAGTTCGGCGTTCGCGCGCGACTTGCCCCAGATCGACATGTGGCCCAGGGCCACGACGGCCTCGTTCTGGGTCGCACCGTCGGTCGCGGTCATGGCGCGGGCCATGGCCGCGGTCGGCGCGCTCGCCATTTCGGCCAGCGCGCGGACGAGCACGACCGCGGCGCCGCTGTCGTTCTCGGCGACCGAAGCGGCCAAGGCCGCATCGGCTGCAACCGCGCCGCCCAGACCGATCGCGACGCCGGCTTCCGCCGCAACGCCTTCCCACTCGGTGACGTCCGCGCCGCTGCGGCGCAGAGCTTCGACCGCGGCGATCTCACCGGCGTGCGCGCGAGCGAGGCCGGCGTGCGCCGGAACGTGGGCCGGATCCGCGGCCAGGGCGCGGTGGAAGCACTTCTTCGCCAGCGCGTCGGCGTACAGCGCGCGCGGCGTCGGCGTCGGCGTCAAACGGCCGTCGGCGTAGTCCCACACCACGTCGCTCCAGTGGTAGTCGGACAGCACCGTCGCGCGGCGCATGTGGTAGTCGTTGCCGAGCGAGGTCCACGCGCTCGCCGAGTCGGCGCCCGCGGCGCCCATGTCGACCAGCGCCTCTTGCGCGAGGTTGCGGCACACGCCGTCGGCGTCGCTCGACGCGATGCGCGCCATGGCGCCAGCCGCGCGCGGATCCTTGATGCGCTTGAGCACCATGACCACGTTCTGGCGCAGGAAGGTGTCCTCGGTGTCGAGCACCTCGATCAGAGGCAGCACGACGTCGACGTTCATCTGGGTCAGCGCCTGGATCGCCGTGATGCGGCGCTCTTCGTTGCCCGAATCGCCCAGCCAGCCGAGCAGGTGCGGGGTGGCGTATTCACCGTGGTCGGCGGCGAGCTGACGGATCGCGGCGGTGCGCGAGATCGGATCGTCCACCGACAACTCGCCGATCAGCTTGCGGATCGACTCTTCGTCGTTGCGGCGCGCGCGGCGCGCGGACTCGACGAGCCCCATGAGGCGCCGGCCGACGAGTTCCATGTCGCCGCGCTCGCTCAGGATCTCGAGCCACAGCTTGTGGTCCGTCGAGGTCCACAGCTCGTAGGCCTGTTCGTTGGTCGGGTCCATCGCCAGGACCTGCTGGAAGGCGCGCAGCGCTTCTTCCTTGCGGCCGCGCGCGAGGAACTCCAGGCCTTCCTTGAAGGTGCTCTGGACGTCCTGGGCCAGCGCGGCGGGTGCAGTCAACAGAACGGCGGCGAGCCACAGGCCAAGCTTCCGGTGCGGTCCGGTCATGTCGTTGGTTTCCTATCGAGGAACGGTGCGGGGGCTAACTCTGCGCCGATCGCGCGCCAACTCGCAGGACCTGGGCTCGCCCGGCCGGTTCACGGCGGGGCGGACGTCGTTCCTGAACGGCTCCGAATCGATCGTGGGCCCTCGTCGGAGGCCCAGGAGAGCGCTTCGTGGCCGCACGCGGCGGGTGGGACGGGCGCAAACTCTGGACGACCGAGGGGGCCGATCGGTCAGGGACCGATGCGGGGCTGGCCGGGGATGGGCAGGGTGTTCGTGGGGTCGAAGCCGGTACTTGGGAGCAGCGCCTTCCCGGCGAAGGGGTGGGTGATGATAGCGGTGCGCGGAAGCCGGTCAAGGTGACGGAAATCGACGCCCCTCCCGCGCTCGCGCTCCGAGGCGCCGCGACGAACGCGCTCTACCCGAGTTGCGTCGGCAGACTACCGGCCCCGCGACTCGCCGCCGGGCCGTCGAAGCTCGTCGGCGCCGAAGGCCTTCGCGGAGCGAGCAACTCGCGCGCAACGGCGCGCACCTGCGGCGGCGTCGGCGCGAACGCGAGCAGCACCGAGAGCCCGGGATCCTCGAGGGTCCAGCGCGGCAGCACCTGGGGCGAGCCGAACCACACCAGGGCGGCGCGACCGCGCCGCGCTTTCGCGCGCTCGAGCCCCGCTCGCAACTCGGCCAGCTCTCCGGCGTCGAGTCCATAGGCGCCGCGCCAGGCGCCCATCTCGAGCACGGCGACAGCCACGGGTGTTGCGGAAGCCCCGGAAGCCGCACCGCCGTGGGCCTCGAATTCGCGTCCGGAAAAAGCACTCCCCCACGCGGCCTCGAACTCCGGTCCGCGCGCGGCGGGCGAGAGCGAGACGAATTCGACGCTCGAGGTGTCCGGCCGAGGCGCCCCGAGCCAGCGGAGCGAGCGCGTCGCGAGTTCGTCGGCCACGGAGCGGTCGAGCGGCGGAGGCCAGCGCTCGCCCGCGCGCGCGGCGAGCTTGTCGGCGCGGGCGCGGAGCGCGTGGGCGCGCAGCGCGGCCTGTTCGAGTCGCTCCAGCGGCAACTCGCCGCTCTCCGCGGCGGCGAGCAGCTCCTCCGCGGCCTCGAGCGGCGAGTGAGGGCACAGCAGCACGTCGCAGCCCGCGAGCAGCGCGCGCACGTAGCGCCGCTCGAACTTCCCGAGCGCGCCCATGTTCATCGCGTCGCTCAACACCGCGCCGCCGAAACGCAGCTCCGTGCGCAGCACGCCCTCGAGAGCGACGCGCGAGAAAGTGGCCGGGACGCCGGGTGCGTCGCCGAGCGCGGGTACGTCGAGGTGCCCCACCATGCACGCGTCGACGCCGTGCTCGATCAGCGTGCGGAACGGCGCGAGCTCGACCTCGCGCAGCTCCCTCGCCGAACGCGTCACGCGCGCGAGCTCGATGTGGGAGTCCTGCAGCGTGTCGCCGTGGCCGGGAAAGTGCTTCGCGCAGCCGAGCGCGCCGCCCGCGTGCAGCCCCACCAGGAACGCCGCCGCCCGTTGCGCGGCCGCCAGCGGTTCGTCGCCGAAGCTGCGCACCGCGACGATCGGGTTCGAGCGCTGGGTGTTGACGTCGGCGACCGGCGCGAGCACGAGCCCCACGCCGGCGCGGCGAGCTTCGCGCGCGGTCAACTCCCCCGCCGCGACCAGCCAGTCGAGTCCCGCGCGCTCGCTCTCGCACGACAGGGCGGCCGATGCGAGCGCGAGCGCGGGAGGCAGACGCGTGCCTTCCTCGAAGTGCAGCCCCGCGCCTTGCTCGAGGTCGCAGGCGACGAGCGGCGCCGCGTTTCCGGCCGCGACGCACGCTTCGCGAACGGCGCGCAGCTCCGCGCGCGGCGAACGCGCGCCGCCCGGCGTGCGACCGAAGGCGACGACGACCGCGGGTGGAAAGCGCGCGAGGTGCTCGCTGCTCGGCACGCTCGCGGCGGCGCCGCCGAGCGTCCCGGCTACACGAACCTCCGGCGCGAGCACGGCGCCGATCCAAGTCTCCAACGTGCGGCGGTCCATGGGGCAGTTCGATGCGTCGAGTCGAGGTTCTTCGAGTGGAATCGTTTCGTCGAGCGTCGCGCTCACGGCGCGGCGAACGGCGGCGGGCTCAGCTTGCCGAGCACGCGCCCGGGCCGCGCACCGGTCGCCGCGGGCGAGGTGACCGGCTGCGCGAGCACGCAACGCGCGGCGAGGGTCGCGAACACGAGCGCCTCGCGCGCGTCGGGGTCGACATCGAAGTCCTCGCCGCTCACCACCGGGTGCGGCGAGCGCAACGCGAGCGTGTCGATCACCACGCGGTGCCGCGCGCCGCCTCCGCAGGCGACCAGGAAGTTCCAGCGCGCTCCGCCGAACTCGCGCAGCGCGCGGACGACGCTGTGCGCGACGAACTGCGCGGCGCTCGCGAGCTGATCCTCCGCGCGCGCGACGCCGAGCTCGCGAGCGCGCGCGAGCGCGGTGTCGAGCCACGCTTCGCCGAACGTGTCGCGGCCGGTGCTCTTGGGCGGCGCGCGCAACAGAAACGGATGCGAGAGCCATTCGTCGACGAGCTCGCGGGACGAGCTTCCGCGCGAAGCAGCTTCGCCGTCCGCGTCGAATGGAGCGCCGAGCAAGCGCCGCGCGAGACCGTCGAGCAGCGCGCACGCCGGACCGACGTCGAAGGAACGCACGCGTCCGTCCTCGAGCAGCGTCAGATTCGACATGCCGCCGAGGTTGAGCACCGCGGAGGGCCGCGGAAGCGAAGCGAACACGAGGTCGTCCGCGAGCGCGGAGATCGGCGCGCCCTCCCCGCCGCACGCGATGTCGCGCTGACGGAAGTCGCTCACGGTGGCGCAGCGCGCTTCCTCGGCCACGAAATCCCCGTCGCCGAGCTGCGCGGTCGCCGCGCCGCTCGCCTCGAGTCCGTCGTGGTGCCAGAGCGTCTGACCGTGGCTGCCGACGAGCTCGACCTCGGCCTTTGCTTCGCGCGCGGCGTGCGCCACCGCGCGGCCGAAGGCGCGGCCGAGGTCGCGCGAGAGCAACGTGCTGTCGCGAAGCACGAGCGGCGCGCCGTCGAGCGCCGAGCGGACGCGGCGCGCGAGCTCGGGCTCGAAGGGCAAGGTGTCGAACCACACCGGACGCGGAGCGCGCAAGCTGCTCTCGCTCGCGGCGCCGTCGAAGCGCGCGAGCACGACGTCGATGCCGTCGCCCGAGGTGCCCGACAGCACGCCCGCGACGAGCGCTTCACCGGATTGCACGCGCGCCGCGAGCCGGGAGAGCCAATCGATGTTCGCGTTCGAAGGGTGCATGGGGTGCAGCCGCGCAGGATAGCCGCCGGTGGCGTCCCGGCTGCGCGCTTGGCAGGATCGCCGCATGGCCACGCGCCCCGCCGCCCGCAAGATCGTGCTGGTCGTCGACGACGACGGCGACATCCGCATGTCGCTCGAGATGATGCTCTCCTACGAAGGTTACGAGGTCTGGACCGCGCGCGACGGCGAAGAGGCCCTGGCGCGGATCGACAAGGAAGCGCAGAGCGGCCGCAGCGCCGAAGTGGCGCTGTGCGACGTCAAGATGCCGCGCCTCGACGGGCCCGGGATGCTCGACGAACTCGCGAAGCGCCCCGCTCGGCCGAGCGTCATCATGATCAGCGGCCACGGCGACGTGCCGACCGCCGTCGACGCGCTGCGCCGCGGCGCGGTGGACTTCCTCGAGAAGCCGCTCGATCAGAACCGCGTCGTGACGTCCCTTCGAAACGCGCTCCGCGAACGCGCGCTCGCCGCGGAGAATCGCGGCCTCAAACGCGCGCTGAGCGAGCCCTGGAAGCTGCTCGGCGACAGCGCCCCGATGCGCACGCTCCGCGAGCAGGTCGCGCGTGTCGCGGGCAGCGAAGCGGCGGTGCTCATCACCGGCGAGAACGGCTCGGGCAAGGAGGTCGTCGCGCGCCAGATCCACCTGAGCGGCCCGCGCGCCGCCGGGCCCTTCGTGACCGTGAACTGCGCGGCGATCCCGTCCGAGTTGATCGAGTCGGAACTCTTCGGGCACGAGAAGGGCAGCTTCACGGGCGCCGTCGACCGCCGCGTCGGACACTTCGAGCTCGCGCACGAGGGCACGCTGTTCCTCGACGAGATCGGCGACATGCCGCTCGCGGCGCAGGCCAAGCTGCTGCGCGCCCTCGAGACGCACGAGATCACGCGCGTCGGCGGCCAGCGGGCGATCGGGGTCGACATCCGCGTGATCGCCGCCACCAACGCGGACCTCGCGGCCGGAGTGGAGACCAAGGTCTTCCGCATGGACCTCTTCTACCGACTCAACGTCGTCCCGCTGCGCGTACCGCCCTTGCGCGAGCGCCTCGACGACGTCCCGGCGCTCGCACGGCGTTTCCTCGGCGACATCGCGGCGCGCTCCGGGCGTTCGCCGCTCGAGGTCGAGGACGACGCGATGGCCCTCCTGCAGTCGCTGGGCTATCCGGGCAACGTTCGGCAGCTGCGCAACCTGCTCGAGGCGGCGACGGTGCTGGCGGACGGTCCGGCGCTCACCCGCGCGGCCCTCGAGGCGATCCTCGAGGGCGGCCCGGCGCTTTCGCAGCCGCGCGCGGCGCTCGCGATGAGCCCCGCGGACGATCCGTTCCAGGCCGCGAGCTTCGAAGAGTTCAAGGACCGCAGCGAGTCGCTCTTCATCCGCCGCAAGCTGGCGGAGAACGAGGGCAACATCAAACGCACCGCCGAGCTGCTCGGCATGCAGCGCTCCCACCTCTACAAGAAGCTCGACCGCTACGGTCTGCGCTAGAACGCCGCCGCACGCGCGAGCCTGCGGCTCGGGCGTGCGGCGTTCAGCGCGACCTCGACCGGCTCACTGCGGGATGCGCAGCATCATGCCCGGCTTGAGCTGGTTCGGATCGCTGCCGATCACGTCGCGGTTGGCGTCGTAGATCTTGCGCCACTTCGAGGCGCTGCCGTAGACCTTCTGGCTGATCGTGCCGAGCACATCGCCCGCGCCCACGGTGTAGGTGCCGCCGACGACGGCCACGGCCGCGCTCGGCTTCGCGTCGCGCGCGCTCGGTCGCGCGATGCGGTCGGAGTCGGCCGTCGGCAGCGCGCAGATCAGCAGGCTCTCACCCGCGGCGAGCTTCGCTTCGTCGCGGCCTTCGTTCGCGTCGCGGATGCGCTTGACGTGCAGCGGCGAACCGTAGAAGCGCTGCGCGAGAGCCGCGAAGGTGTCGCCGGCCTTCCACGTGTAGACCATGAACTCGTCGCTCGCCGTCGGCTCGAGACCTTCGCGAGACACGAGGTAGCTCGCGGACGGCGCGGGCGCTTGCACCGTCGACGTCACGGGCGCGTTCGCGACCGCGGGCGACGTGGGCGCTGCGCCGTTCGAGGGCGCCACCGGCTTGCCCGCGCCCGCCGCGGCCGGGTCGGCCGCAACCGGAGGAGCTTCCCTGGGGTCGGCCGCGATCGACCCGGCCGGCGCCGCGTTGTTCGCGCTGCGGTCGGCGAGCGACGTCGACATCAAGCCCTCGGGCGCGCTCCGTTGCGCGGCCTCGCGCGCGGCGCGGCGCTCCGCGGGGGTCTTGCCCGCGTTCGGGCCGCCCGCGTTGGCGCCGCGGCCTTCGGCGAGGAGCTCGTTCGGGGAGCCGGTTGCCGGGTCGGTGCTGAGCGAGACGCCCAGGATCACGGCGACGAGGAACAGGACGGTGAACACGACGATTTTTTCGAGGCGACCCATGGGACCTGCTGGCTGCAGCTAAGCTGTTGCCTTGATTGGTTTTACGGCCGGGGGATAGGGCTGTCGGGGACCCGCGGCCGACGCTAGGTCCCCTCCCGCTTCGGCCGAGCGCTGCGCCTCGCGTGCGCTACCCCGCGGCGCGCGCGCACGCGGGGAACACTCGTGCCTTGAATGTGTGCGCCATTTCGCTCATCCCGCGCGGCGAAGTCAAAAAGAAACGCGTGGATCGCCACATCAAACCCACAAAATCAAGCGTGACGAGCTGTTCACGACACGACATGTAGTGAGTCGCTCGCACCGGAAAGCGAGCGCTTTCGCTCACGGGTGCGTCCTCGCGAGCCGCCCAGAGTCGGCCTCGGCGAGACGCTCGACGGCCGGCTCACCCACCGATCCGAGCATCGGAGCACGCGACGCCTCGGACCTGTCCCGAGTCCGCCTAGCGGCTTGCCCCGAGCGCCCGCGCGTATCTATCGTCTGCGCCGAGATCCACGGCCCTCGAGGCCGGATCCGGCGCGACGACGGCCCGAAGGCGTCCCGGCGCGTCCCCTCGGTACCCTCGGGCGAGCGCCCGCCGCCCGCTTCGCCACCCTCGGAACGCCCCACCGCCATGCCGCGCCTCGCCGTCTTGCTTCTCTGTTGGATCGCACCGCTGCTCGCGCTGGGTTGCTCGTCGTCGGGCCCGAAGAAATCGGACGCCCTCGACCGCCGCGCGGTGCTCTTCGACTATCGCAACGGCCAGCGCTTCGAACTGCTCGACGAAGCGCAGCACTCGCGCATCGACCAGTATTCGCAGGTGCGCGCGAACGCGAACACGAAGATCCAGACCGTCGAGGTGATGGAGGCTCTCGCGGAGTTCCTGCGCGACAGCGGATTCGACGAGTTCGCGCGGAGCGGCCCGCTGCCCGCGCAATCGGTGAGCGGCGTCGCGTGGGCGCTCGAGCTGACCGAGGGCTCGAAGACGCGCCACGTGATCGGCTACCCGGCGGGCATCGACGCCGCGGGACTGCAGCGCGTGCGCAACCTGCGCATGGCGTTCCTCGAGACCTACAACAACACCTATTCGCTGCAGGCGGTCGAGGTGAAGCCGGGCGAGACGCCGTTCAAGGCGCCGACCTACGACCGGCCCGCGAATCGATGACCCCGGCGCCGGTGCAAGTGCGCGCGCTGGCGGTCGTGCCCGCGCGGCTCGGCTCGCAACGCCTGCCGCGCAAGATGCTGCTCGACCGCACGGGGCGCCCGCTGGTGGTGCACACGGTCCAGAATCTGCTCCGCGCGCGCTCGCTCGCACGCGTCGTCGTCGCCACGGACAGTGAGGAAATCGCAGCCGCCGTGGCTCGAGCGGGCTTCGAGGCGCTCAGCACGTCGATCGAGCACGCGAGCGGCACCGACCGCGTGTTCGAAGCGCTCGAGCAGCTCGGGCGCGGGCACTGGGACGTCGTGGTGAACGTGCAGGGCGACGAGCCCGAGCTCGAGGTCGCGGACATCGATGCGCTCGTGGCCCAGTTCACGGACCCCACGGTGCGCGCGGCGACGCTCTGCGGACGGCTCGAATCGCCCGACCAGGCGCGCGCGCCGCAGGTCGTGAAGGTCGTGCGCGATGCGCGCGGCGACGCGCTCTACTTCTCGCGCGCCGCGATCCCTTTCCAACCCTCCGGCGACGGCGCGGCCTATTCGCGCAGCGACGCGCCCGCGTGGACCAGCGTGGTTCGCCGTCACATCGGCGTGTACGCGCTGCGGCCAGAGGCGCTCGCGCGCTTCGTGAGCTTGCCCCGCGGAGAGCTCGAGCGGATCGAGAACCTCGAGCAGTTGCGCTGGCTCGAAGCGGGCGAGCGGATGCGCGTCGTAGAAGCCGTCAGCACGCCGCTCGGAATCGACACGCAACTCGATTACGATGCGTTCGTCGAGCGCGTGCTTCGAGCGCGCGCGAGCACGTAGCGCCGAGCGCGCTCGAGGTGCGCCCCCCCACTCGGGTGAGTGCGCCGCGTGCGTCCGAGCTGCGCCCCGTGCGAGCCGGCTTGGAAATGGCCCGAGGAAAGCTCGGGAAAAGCGCGGGGACAGCTTCGGGGCCGCCGGTACGGTGCTACCGGTGGATCGGATCGGGACGAGGGGCAGCGAGCAACGCAGCGAGCAACAAGGGCGACAAACACATGGTCAAGCACATCTTCGTGACCGGCGGCGTGGTCTCGAGCCTCGGCAAGGGTCTCACGTCGGCCGCGATCGGCATGATCCTCGAGCGGCGCGGGCTCAAGGTGTCGATGCAGAAGCTCGACCCGTACATCAACGTCGACCCGGGCACCATGAGCCCGTACCAGCACGGTGAGGTGTACGTGCTCGACGACGGCGCGGAGACCGACCTCGACCTCGGCCACTACGAGCGCTACACGAACGCGCGGCTCGACAAGCACTCGAACTACACCACGGGCAAGATCTACTCCGAGGTGATCAGCCGCGAGCGGCGCGGCGACTACCTGGGCAGCACCGTGCAGGTCATCCCGCACATCACCGACGCCATCAAGGACGCGATCCTGAAGGGCGTGCCGCCGGACGTCGACGTCGCGATCACCGAGATCGGCGGCACCGTCGGCGACATCGAGAGCCTGCCCTTCATCGAGGCCATCCGGCAATTCGCGCTCGAGCGCGCCAGCTCGGACGTGATGTTCATCCACCTGACGCTGCTGCCGTACCTGCGCGCCTCGGGCGAGATGAAGACCAAGCCCACGCAGCAGTCGGTGGGCAAGCTGCGCGAGATCGGCATCCAGCCCGACGTGCTGATCTGCCGCACCGAGCAACCGCTTTCGGACGACATGGCGCGCAAGATCTCGCTGTTCTGCAACGTGCGCCGCGAGGCGGTGATCGAGGAGCGCGACGTCGAGTTCTCGATCTACGAGGTGCCGCTGATGCTGATGCACTCCGGGCTCGACAAGATCATCACGCGCCGCCTGCACCTGCCGGTCGAGGCCGAAGCCAACTTCGACGACTGGCGCGCGATGATCGAGGACATGCGCGCGACGACGCAGAGCTGCGAGATCGCCGTCGTCGGCAAGTACATCCAGCTCCACGACGCGTACAAGTCGATCTACGAATCGCTCGCGCACGCCGGCATCGCGAACAACTGCAGGATCAAGCTGCGCAAGGTGCGCGCCGAGGACTACCTCGAGCAAGGTTCGATCGTGCTCGACGGCGTCGACGGCTTGCTGATCCCCGGCGGCTTCGGAGAGCGCGGGGTCGAAGGCAAGATCCGCGCGATCCAGCACGCGCGCGAGACGCGCCTGCCGTTCTTCGGCATCTGCCTCGGCATGCAGTGCGCGACGATCGAGTTCGCGCGCAACGTCGCCGGGCTCGAGGGCGCGAACAGCGAGGAGCTCGACCCGCGCGCGGCGCACCCGGTGATCCACGTGATCCCCGAGAACGCCGGGCTGGAGCAGAAGGGCGCGACGATGCGCCTGGGCAAGTACCGCTGCGACCTCGTCGACGGCAGCCTCGCGCGCAAGCTCTACGGCGAGCCGAGCATCTACGAACGCCACCGCCACCGCTTCGAATACAACAACGCCTATCGCGAGCGCCTCGAGCGCGCCGGCCTGATCACTTCGGGGCGCCACACCGAGAAGGACCTGGTCGAGATCGTCGAGCTCAAGGACCACCCGTTCTTCGTCGGGGTGCAGTTCCACCCCGAGTTCAGGTCGAAACCGCTGCGCCCCCACCCGCTGTTCGCGGGGTTCGTCGCGGCAGCGCTGGCGCACGCACGCAACGGCGGCCGCGCGGGCAAGACGGAACGCACGACGGCCTGAGCCGGCCGGCGTGCGCGCCGCGCTTCACTGCCCGCCGGCGTACTCGAACTCGAGCGACACGGCAGCCGAGTAGGCGTGGGCCGGCTCGCCGCCGTAGCCCGTCAGGATCCACGGATCGCCGTGGAGCAGGAACGCGCGGCGCAGCCGATCGCTGTGGCAGGGCTCCCCGGTGCGGCAGGTCGCCGAGATGGCCGCTGCGAGCGTCAGCCCGGCCGCCGCCAAGCCGGCCGTCTGCTCCGCCATCAGGCGGTTGATGTCCTGCAAGGTGTACGAGCTCACGCCGTCGATCGTGGTGATCGGAATCGGGAGGTTCGCGGGGTTCAGCCAGGACTGCTGCAGCGCAGCCGGGATCAGCGCCGCCACTCCGGCCAGCAGTTCGTCTTCGACCTTGCGGCGCTCGTTGACCTGAAGGCTCATGTAGGCCTGCGGGTCCTGCAGCTCGAGGTGAACGCCAAGTGTGTGCTTCTCCGTCATCGCACTCTCTCTCCGTGAGGGTCTACGTCGGGGTCTCAACGCCATACATCGCTCCCGTGCGAGAACTCATCGCGGAGAAAGTCAAGGTGCATCGCTCTTGGCGCAGCGAAAGCCTACGGTCATCCAGCGGTTGTCCGTCGCCGTCGTCGACGCCATCGACAGGTACGCGAACTGGGGGTCGGACGCGAACGAGCCGCCGAGGAACAGCGCCGTGTCGTAGCGCAGCGTCGGCCGAGGCGCGCGCGTCGGAGCGAGGTCCTCGCACCACTCGGAGACGTTGTCCAACGTATGCAGCAGGCCCCACGCGCTCGCGCCCTCGACGCGCGAGTCGACGGGTTCGGCCCACGCGAGGTAGTCCTGGGGCGCCTTGCTCGAGGCGTGCGGCAGCGCCGCGCGAACGTGCAGCCCGCTCGCGTCGTCGCCCCACGGATAGGTCCAAGCCTGCGCGCTGCGAGCGGCGACCTGCCACTCGAGCATCGTCGGCAGGCGCTTTCCGGCCCACTCCGCGTACTGGCTCGCTTCGAACCACCGAATGGCCACCACGGGCTTGTCCGCAATCGCCGCGAACTCGAAGTCGGCCCAATGAATCGGCTCCGGCCGGCCGGTAGCCTCGGTGTAGCGCTTGTAGTCGGCGTTCGAGACTTCGAAGCGGTCGATCCAGAAGGCCTGTTCGACGCGCGCGTCCTGCAACACGTCCTCGGCGTCGAGGACGCGGCGATAGCGCACATCCCCCGCTGGGACGAGCACCATGTCCCGTGTCACTTCGGCCGGAGCGCGCAGCGCGGGCTCGAGCACGTAGTCGAAGTGAAGTCGTTCGAACACGCGCGTGACCTCCGCGAAGGCGCCGTCGCCGCCGGCGACGACCACGCGGTAGGCGCCAGGCTCGAGCGGCGCACGGTCGAGCGGCGTCTCGCCGAGGAGCACCGCGGGCTCGAGTCCGTCGATGGTCATGCGTCGCAGCCAGACTTTCGCCCCGGGGCGTCCCGTGCGGACCGTGAGGCGCGGCTTCAGTCCGGCGGCGCGCACTTCGCGCACGCGCGGCTCGTCTTCGAGGCCGGGCACGAGCGCGGCGAGGCTGAGCCGTTGGAACGCTAGCAGCACCGCGAGTCGGTCCTCTGCCACGGCGGGCGTCGACACGCGCCACGGCCCTTCCTCGAGTTCCGCGGCTTGTGCGGCGCTGGCCTTGGCGAGATCGGCGAGCGCGAGTTCGACCTGCGCGCGCGCGTGCTCGACGATCTCGCGCTCCAACGCCACCGCGCGCTCGCGCGCCAGCGGGTCGAGCTCGTCGCCGAGCGCCTGCGCGGTGCGCGCGAGCTCCAACGCTGCGGTCAACTCCACCACGTCGCTCGCCGCGATCGCGCGTCCGAGGTCGGTGCTCGCCAGCGCGCCGCTCAGATTGCGTCCGAGCTCGCGCGCGCGCAGGTCGGAGCGCACCCAGCTCGCCGTGAGCGTCACCACCACCGCGGCGCCCGCGGCGAGGAGCGCGGTCCGGTGCTGCCGGACCCGGCGCCGCAGCACCTCCGCGGCCGAAGGCGGGCGCGCGAGGATCGACTGGTGGCCGAGGAAGCGCCGCAAGTCCGCCGCGAACTCGCCCGCGCTCGCGTAGCGCGCCTGCGGGGACTTCTCGAGCGCGTGCAGGCACACCACCTCGAGGTCGCGCGGAACGTCGGGGTTTAGGCGCCGCGGCGGCTCGGGCAGCACCGTCGCGATCTGCAGCATCAACTGCTGCGAGCTGCGCGCGCTGAAGGGCCGGCGCAGCGTGAGCAACTCGTAGAGCACCACCCCGAGCGAGAAGACGTCCGTGCGGGCGTCGACTTCGCGCCGGCGACCCTCGGCCTGCTCGGGGCTCATGTAGTAGGGCGTGCCCGCAACCTCGCCGCTGCGCGAGATGCTCGGATCGTCGCGGTCCTTCGCCAGTCCGAAGTCGACCAGGAACGGCCGGCCGTCGCGTCCGATCAGGATGTTGTGCGGCTTGACGTCGCGGTGGATCACGCCCTCGCCGTGCGCGTAGTGCAACGCCTCGGCGACGTTCGCGACGAGTTCCGCCACCTGCGCCTCGAAGCTGCGCGTCGGGTCGGTCGCGACGCGCTCGTCCGGCGCGGGCGCGCGCCGTTCCGAGCGCCGCCGTCGGAGCGCTTCGATCTCCGCGGCCAGGCTGCGGCCGTCGACGTACTCCATCGCGAAGTAGTACAGCCCGCGCTCTTCGCCGACCGAGTACACCGGACAGATCGCCGGATGCCGCAGGCGCGCGGCGGACTTCGATTCGCGGCGGAAGCGCTCGACGGAGCGCTCGAGACCGCTGAGGTGCGGGTAGAGCACCTTGAGCGCGACGACGCGGTGCAGCGACTGTTGGCGCGCGAGGTAGACGACGCCCATCGCGCCGCGTCCGATCTCGGACAGCAGGCGGAACTCGCCGAGCACTTGCCCCGTGCTCGGCGGATGCGGGGCGCGCGCGGCGAGCGGCGCCGGCAGGACGCGGCGCAGCACGAGCACGTCCGCGCAACGCTCGCGCAGCGCCGACTGCAAGCCGCTCGGCGCACTGGCGCAGAAACGCTCCAAGTCGACTTGCCCCTCCTCTTCCAGGCGACGGACGAACTCCTCGACGAGCGACTCGAGGGGGTCTGCGGGATCGGGGGTGGTCTGAGAATCGTTCACGGGTGCGCACCGTGCGCCGGGATACGAGCATACCTACGACGCGAGCAGGAACCTGCGACAGGGGCGTGCCGCGCTCGAGCGAAGCGCCTCCGACGCGGAAACTCGTCTCCGTCGAGCCGCCGTCGGCGCGCACGGCCGCTCAGCGGTTGCGGAACACCTCGAGCCAGCGCTCGAGCGAACCGTCGAGCCGCTTGGTGCGGTGAAAGCCCGACGCCACCCGCAAACAGCGCGCGGAGTCGACGAACAGGAGCCAGGTCTGGCTGCCGTCGTTCGCCGCTCGGCCCTCGTCGCGCAACTTCTCGAGCTGCGCGAGTTCTGCCGCGTTGGCCGGGAAGCGCAGCAGCAACTCGGCGCGCGGAACGGCGGCGGGCGCTTCGCCCGAACCCTGGCCAGCATCCTCGCCCGGATTCTGGCCCGTTTCGGCGCCGGCGAGCGCCGCGCGCACCGTGTTCAAGACCTCGTCCCCGAGCGCCCCGGCGAGCACCACGTAGGCCGGAATGTCGAGTCCGTAGCGCTCGCGGAAGTCCTCGAACTCCTCGACGCGCTGCAGCGCGCGCGCGCCCGCCTCGGCGCTGCCCGGTTCGGGGTCGGCCACGCACAACACCAGCGCCCCGCGCGCGTGCCGCGGAATGCCGCGCACGGAACGGTTGAGCGTCTCGGTGAACGCGACGCGACGCGGCCGGGCGAGGTCCCAGGCGCCCACCTCGAGCGCCGGGTCCGCGACGAGTTCGCGCGCGAACGCCGCGCTGCGGTCGAGCCGCCGCACGGAGAGCTCCGAGACCCGGAAATCCCCCATCGAAACCGCGAAACCGAAGTGGCCCGCGACGTCGACGGCGGTCGGCGTGTGGTAGACGCCGACGCGCTCGCCCTCGATGAAGACCTGCGCCTGCGGGCCGTCCACGCGCACTTCGACGACGAAGGACGAACTCGGCTGGCCGAAACCGTACTCGCCGCCACGCACCGAACCCCCGAGGCCGTTGTCGCGCTCGAAGGCGCCGTCGACGCGCCAGCCGATCGCCGTCAGCTCCGCCGCCTCTTCCTTGTCGCCGATCGCGTACTCGTAGTCGCCGCCGGAGAAGTGCACGCGCAGGTTGCGGTCGCGTCGCGTATAGCCGAGCACGAGCGCGCCGCTCACGTAGCTCGTGGTGGGCGTGATGCGCGCGCGGATCGAGTAACTGCCCGCCTCGAGCGGCCGCCCGGCGCGCACGAAGACGTGGTGCAGGTGCGCCGCGCGGTCCGCCGCGCCCGAAGCCGTGCGGGGTTTGTTGCGGCCGACGTGCAGGTGCTCGCGTTCGTCGAGGAACCACAGTCCGCGCACGCGGTGGCGCTCGAAGTCGGTCAGGCCGTCCTCGGTCCAGCCGTCGCGCATCGGGTTGCGCGCCGGCGGATCGAAGCGGTGCGCGCGGTTCTCGAGGCGCGGCGCGGCGAGCGTCGCGCCGAGCTTCGGCGCGCCGACCAGGCGCGCGACGCGGTCGTGATCGGCTGCGAGCGCGGCCGCCGTGAGCGTCGCCGAAGCTTGCGCGGCCTCCTTGGAAGCCGCCGCGAGAGCGTCGAGCCACGCGCGGGTGCGCGGGAGCTTCGAGAGCAGCGGAGAGAGCGTCGCCGGCGCGTCTTCGTCGTCGCGCAAGCGGCTCGAGTTGCGCGCGAGCCACGCGCCATCGCGCTTGCCGGACTTCTCGAGCAACGCCGCGAGCGCGAGTTCGACGCGCGACGACGGTTCGTCCACAGCGAGCGACCACAAGTAAGCGGCCGCAGCGCCGCGCTCGTCTCCGAGGCGCTCGAGCAGCCGCGCGCCCTCGCGGGCCTGGTCCTGACCGAACCAAGGCTCGGCGCGCGCGCGCGACCACACCCAGGTGGGCTCGTCGAGCACGCTCACGCCCGCGTCCGCCGGCCCCGCCGATTCGAGGTAGCGCTTCGTGAACGGCTTGCGGTCGCGCCAGTAGAAGCCCTGCACCCACTCGTTGAACTCGGCCGTGAAGGCGTCGAAGTCCTTCGGCCGGCCGCCGGCGCCGTCGCAGAAATGCGCGACGAAGGCCGCGAACGCGTCGCGTTTGTCGGTGCGCCGGTTGCGTTGGTACTTGGCCAGCGCCTCGGCGTACTTCGGCGGCGCGCCTTCGTCGCCCCAGCTCGCGAGGAACACGAACAAGGCGTAGCCCGCGACGTAGTTGTCGCGATAGTCGTCGATCGTGCCGCGGACCAGCTTCTCGAGATTCTCGCGCGCGCCGTAGCCGCGGAAGCGCGCGTCGTCGATCGTTCCGAAGAGCGCGTGCTCGCGAACGAACTCGGTGTCGTGGTCCATGCCGTAGGCGGCGGCGGTCCACACCGCGCGCCCCTCGGCGAGCCACGACGGAATGCCGGGATGCACGGCGCCGTCGAAGCGGTGCGTGAGTTCGTGCGTCAAGCCGCGGCCCAGATCGGCGATCGTGCTGCACGCGAAGCGCAGGGTCGTGACATCGCCGCTCTGGAAGCCGCCGGCCCACCAGAAGGGCGAGCCTTCGGACTCGAGCCCGTGCGACTCGGGCACGACTCGCACGATGCCTTGACGGCCCTTGAACGGATCGGCGCCGTACCAATTCGCGAGGCGCGTGTGGTGCAGCTCGACGACCTGCGCCGCGCCCAGCAGGGTCGCGTGGCCGCAGTTGGTCTCGATTCGGTACCAGCCCTGCGGCGAGAGCGCGACACCGGGCGAAGCGAGGCTCGCGTGCGCGCGCGTGAACTCGTCGCGCTGCTCGGCGTCCAGTTCCTCGAGCTGCTCGATCGACCACGGCTGCGACGAGCGCGCGAGGGCGGTGCGGGCGCGGGCGAGCACGTCTTCGGCGCTGTCGAGCACGGGCCCGAGCCGCGGCGGCGGCGGCGGCCCTTCCAGATCGTCGAAGCGCGACTGCGCGCCGAGGCCGCGCAGCACGAGCGCGAGCTCCACGGCGTTCTCGGTGTCGCCGGCGGCGTGCACCGAGGCGAGTTTGCGCGCCATGGAATCGAGCGCGACCTTCTGCGCCTCCGCCGACAACGGCACTCCCAGCGGCGCCCCATTCTCGGCGCGCGCGGCGAGCGCGGGCGACGCCGCGCCGACTTCGCGCGCGAGTTGCGCGGCCCAAGCTGCCGCGAGTGCGCGTTCGCCGTCCTTGTCCGCTTCCTTGCGCCAACGCGCGGTCGCTTCGATCAACTCTTCGAACGCCGCGGCGCGCGCGCTCGCGAGCGCCGCGACGCGCGGGTCCTTCGAAGCCGTCAGCGCTGCGAGCTCGCGCTCGAGCTTGAACGCGCCCTGCGCGTCGGCCACGGCCGCTGCGAGTTCGTGGCTCCACAGGAGGCGCGCGTCTTCGTCCTGGCCGCAAGCGCGCAGCAGGACCGCGAACGCGTCCAGGTTCGCGGCGTCGATCGCGAGCGCCGCTTGCGCGTGCCGCGCCGCTTCGACGGGGTCGCCGCGCTCCAGCGCGCGCCGGGCGGCGTCGACGGCGACCTGCGCGGTTCCACTCGGCGTCGAGGGCGCTTGAGGCGGGGCGGCTTCCTTCTGCGCCGCCAACGCGACGGGCGCGACGACGCATGCGGCGGCGAGTGCGATCCCGCGCGCGCGAGCGAGGCACGCTCCGAACGCTCCGGCGACGCGCGCCTCGAAGCGCGCGTCGCCTTCGGAGGTTGCTCGACCCCTGCGCAGCCCCATGCGGCGACCGCGAGGCTCAGCGGAACGCGGCGATGCCGGTCAGTTCCTGACCGATCGCGAGCGTGTGGATGTCGTGCGTGCCTTCGTAGGTGATCACGCTCTCGAGGTTGCAGAGGTGGCGGCCGACCTGGTACTCGAGGCTGATCCCGTTGGCGCCGAGCATGTCGCGGCACACGCGCGAGACGTCGAGCGCCATGGCGACGTTGTTGCGCTTGGCCATCGAAACGTGCGACGGCGTCAGCGTGCCGGCGTCCTTCATGCGCCCCAGGCGCAGCGCGAGCATCTGCCCCATCGTGATCTGCGTCGCCATGTCGGCGAGCTTCTTCTGAGGGATCTGGTAAGCCGCGACCGGCTTGTCGAACACGATGCGCGACTTGGTGTACTGCAGCGCTTCGTCGAAGCAGGCGTAGGCCGCGCCGAGTCCGCCCCAGGCGATGCCGTAGCGCGCCTGCGTGAGGCAGCCGAGCGGCGCCTTGAGTCCGTTGCCGTTCGGCAGTCGCGCGCTGTCCTTCACCACCACGTCCTGCAGCACGAGCTCGCTCGTGATCGAGGCGCGCAGGCTGAACTTGTGCTTCTGCTCCGGCGCGCTGAAGCCCGGCATGTCCTTCTCGACGAGGAATCCCCGCACGCCGTCGGGCGTGCGCGCCCAGACCACGGCCACGTCGCTGCACGTTCCGTTCGTGATCCACATCTTGCGGCCGTTGAGCACCCACTCGTCGCCCTTCTTGACCGCGGTGGTGAGCATTCCGCCGGGATTCGAGCCGAAATCGGGCTCGGTGAGGCCGAAGCAGCCGATGGCCTTGCCCGAGGCGAGCAGCGGCAGCCAGCGCTTCTTCTGCTCTTCGGAGCCGTAGGCGAAGATCGGGTACATGACGAGCGAGCCCTGCACGGAAACGAACGAGCGCAGCCCGCTGTCGCCGCGCTCGAGTTCCTGGCAGATCAGGCCGTAGGCGACGTTGTTGAGCCCCGCGCCGCCGTACTCGGCCGGCGTGGTCGGTCCGAAGACGCCCAGCTCCGCGAGCTCGGGCACGAGGTCCATCGGGAAGGTCGCGTTCTCGAAGTGCTCCATCACTCCCGGCAGGAAGCGCTCGGTGACCCACGAACGCACCGTGTCGCGCACCATCAGCTCGTCTTCCGAGTACTGGTCGTCGAGATTGAAGTAGTCGAGCTGACGGAAGTTGGCGAAGGATCCCATGAGGTGCGGTGGCGGTCGATTCCTGGGTCGATCCCGCGGCGCTGGACGCCGGTCGCGGCGCAGCGCTCGCGCGCGGGCGGTGAAAAGTCGGGGGATTGTAGCGCCGCCGCGAGGCCGCGGTGAATGCGAGCGAGACGCTCACTAGAATCGCGGCCCCTGCGCAGCCGCTTCGCGAAAATGCGCAGCCGCTTCGCGCAAACCCGTACGTTTCGGCCCGAAGGACCGCATTTGACCCGCTACCTCGTCACCAGCGCGCTGCCCTACGCCAACGGACCGATCCACTTCGGCCATGTCGTCGGCGCCTACCTCCCCGCCGACGTCTACACCCGCGCGCTGCGCATGCTCGGCGAGGAAGCGCTCTTCGTGTGCGGCGCCGACGAGCACGGCGTCGCCATCACGATCGGCGCCGAAGCGGAGGGCGTGCCCTACGCCGACTACGTCGCGAAGTGGCGCGCGGCGATCAAGAACACCTTCGACTCGCTCGGGATCGAGTTCGACATCTGGTCGGGCACGAGCAGCTGCCCGCAGCACGCTCCGCTGGCGCAGGATTTCTTCCGGCGCCTCGACCGCAACGGCTTCCTCCAGCAGCGCGCGACCGAGCAGCTCTATTGCGAGCGCGACCGGATGTTCCTCGCCGACCGCTACGTGATCGGCACGTGTCCCTCGTGCGGCTACGAGGCCGCGCGCGGCGACGAATGCCCGCGTTGCGCGCGGTGGATCGACCCGCTCGAGTTCAAGGATCCGCGCTGCAAGGTGTGCGGCACGACGCCCGTGCGGCGAAGCACGCACCACTGGTACCTCGACCTGCCGAAGATCCGCGACGAGTTCCTCGGGGAGTGGATCGCGCAGCACGATTGGAAGGCCAATGTCGGCGCCTTCGTCGCCAACCAGATGAAGGAGATCGAGCCGCGGCCGATCACGCGCGACATGCAGTGGGGCGTTCCGCTCCCGAAGGACACCGAGGGCGACACGGCGGGCAAAGTGCTCTACGTGTGGTTCGACGCGCCGATCGGCTACGTGTCGTTCACGCGCGAGTGGGCCGAGCGGAACGGCCGCCCCGACGAATGGAAGCGCTGGTGGCAGTCGAGCGACACGCGCCTCGTGCACTTCATCGGCAAGGACAACATCCCGTTCCACTGCGTGGTGTTCCCCGCGATGCTGCACGGAGTGCGCGACGGCTACGTGCTCCCGTGGCACGTGCCCGCGAACGAGTTCTACAACCTCGAGGGCGGCAAGTTCTCGACGTCGCAAGGGTGGTACATCCCCCTGGACGAGTTCTTCGCGCGCTTCGACGCGGACGCGACGCGCTTCTACCTGCTGTCGAGCTCGCCCGAGACGAAGGACAGCGAGTGGAGCTGGAAGGACTACCAGAGCTGCGTGAATGCGCAGCTCGCGGACACGATCGGCAACTTGATCACGCGCGTGCTGCGCTTCGTCGACAAGCACTACGCGGGCTCGACGCCCCCGCTCGCGAGCGAACATGTCGCCGAGCTCGACCGCATCCTGCTCGAGGAGTGCGGCGCCTTCAGCGACCCCGCCGAGTCGATCCGCGGTTTCAAGTTCCGCCGCGCCGCCGAGCAACTGATCGAGAATGCGCGCGTGGCGAACGTGTTCGTCGACAAGCTCGCGCCGTGGAGCCTGCAGAAGAGCGACCCCGCCAAGGCCGCGGCCGTGCTGAACACCTGCGCCGAGTGGATCGCCTACCTCGCGCGCTGGATGGCGCCGTTCATGCCGCGCAAGGCACAGGCGACTTGGGAAATGCTCGGACTCGAAGGCCGCGTCGCGCAGCAGGCGTGGCCCGCGCTGCCGGCGAAGGGCGCGTGGCGGCGCGAACTCGCCGGCCGCAAGCTCGGCGCGGTGAGCGGGCTGTTCCCCAAGCTCGACGATGCGACGGTCCAGGCCGAGATCGAAGCGCTCGCGGCGCGGCGCAAGACCTGAGCGCGAGCGGATCGTCATGAGCCGACTCGCCAGGAACGAACTTCGTCAGAAACGAGCTTCGCCAGAAACGAACGCGGCCGGCCCCGCGCGAAGCGGAGCCGGCCGATGAGCGAAAGCGCTAGCGAAGGCGACCGTTGGGCTAGTCAGGCGACATCGCGTTGCGCAGGGCTTTGCCCATGCGGAACCCGACGCGTCGACCGGCCTCGATCTGGATCGGTTCGCCGGTGTAGGGGTTGCGGCCGAGGCGGGCCTTGCGGTCCTTGACCTCGAACGTGCCGAACCCGGCGATCGTGACGCTTCCATCCTCGCGCAGGCCCTTCGAGACACTCTCGAGGACCACATCGACCAAGTGCGAGGCCGCGAGCCGCGACGTGCGCAGCTCCGTGGCGACGCGATCGATCAATTGACTCTTGTTCACCGCGAGGTGCGCTGGAGAGGCGCGCCTGAATTCCAGGCAGCGCGTCCGGCGGCAGGGAGAAGTGCAGGGCTGGCTCTCTCAGGCGAGCAGGCGCGGTGAAGCGCTTCGACGCCTTCGAGAGCCAAACGACCTCACGCCTTCTTCTTGCGCGTGCCGGCCTTCTTCGTCGCCTTCTTCTTAGCCTTCTTCTTAGCCATGTGTTGCTCCTTGAACAGAAGTGGAGAGTGAGGAAAGGCACGCCTTCAAGACGTGCCCGCTCACGACATCACTGTGTCCATCGGCGCCGATCCGGCAGAACTTTCCTGCGAAGCACTTTTTTTCGCTCCGCTCCTCGGCCGCATGCGGAGTTCGCGGGCCACCGCTCGGCGCCGAGCGCGCGCGAACGGCGGCAGAAACGGCGCGAGCGCGCTGCGCCTGTGAGGCGCGCGCGCTCGTCGTGCTCTCGAGCCGGCCGATCCGCTGCGTCCGGTTCGCGTCCGAAGCCTGGCTCGAGCGACCGGACTCGAACGGTCCGGCCCGAGCTCTCAGGCCGAAGCCTTGATGTTGCGGGGCTTGAGGACCTTGCCGGCCTTCAAGCAGCGCGTGCAGACCTTGACGCGCGTGGCTTTGCCGTCGACCAAGGCCGCGACGCGTTGGATGTTCGACTTGAACTTGCGCAGCGTGTGGCCGGTGATGCGCAGGCCGATGCCGCCCTTCTTCTTGGGCAAGCCGCGACGCGCCAGTTGGGCGCCGCTCTCAGTGCGCTTGCCGCAGTACTCACAGACACGAGCCATGACGCTACTCCGAGGATGACCGCAGGGGATGGGACCGCAAGAATTGGAACCGACGCCCTCCCCGAGGCCGTGGGGCCGGGGCGGACGCGAGGGCCGCGTGAACGACCCCGCACCTCGTCGACGCTTTGCGGGCGCTGGCGAGGGGCGAAGAGGTTAGCGGCGCCGGCGCCCGGCGGCAAGGGCGCAACCTCCGCGGAGGCGGTCCGGAGACGAAAGCGGGCCGCGCACAAGGCGCAGCCCCCCATTTCGACCCCGGTCGGAACCGCGCGCGCGCCCGGCGGCGCGGGCCGGGTCTAGAAGATCTTGTCGAGCGCCGCGGCGGCGTCCGCGCCGAAGTGCTCCGAGAGCTGCTCGGTCGACTCGGCCGGCTTGGTGTTCGCGATCTCGGTCAGGATCTGCTCGATGTTGCGCACCGCCTCCTGCACGTAGAAGCGCACGAGGCCGAGGTTCGTGCGCTCGTCGAACACGATCGCGAGCAAGGTGCGCTCGCCGATCAACTGCAGTTGGATCGAGTCGCGCTGGCCCTGATGGAACAGGCTGGTGAACTCCTGTTCGCCGAGCAGCCGCGCCATCTCGCGCGTCGCCGCGAACGAGCCGGCCACGAGGGCCGCGATCGAATCGACGGACCCGGACTGGAGCGGCTCGCCGCGCCGGGTGACGAGGTGGCCTTCCTTGTCGATCAGGATCGCGCTGCGCGCGTTCGAGGACTCGAGGAAGGCGTCGAGTTCGCCGTCCAACCGTTGAACGTCGCGGGCGTAGAAGACGAGGCGGTTGTGGCGGAGGTCTTGGTCGCGGGCCATATCGTGGTGCTCTCGGGGTGCGAATGCGTCGCTGCGTTGGTGCATGCCTGAGCTTCGAGAGGGAGCTTCGTGGCGGAGCTCCCGCTCGGGTCGGAGTCCGTTAGAGGAACGACATCGCCACGTAGGCGAGGCCCGCGGCGAGGATCACCCCGGCGGCGATGAAGACGCCGAGGAACAACTTGCTCGAGCTCGCGCGAGCCAGCGTCGGACGCGGTTCGGCGCGCGGCGCATGGTTGGCGCCCGCCGCGGCGGTGCGCGGATGGAAGCGCGTGCCGCTCACGGGCGACGGCACTGCGCCGGTGCGCAGGTTCTTCGGCGCGGGAGCGCGCGAGGAGGCGTCGACGTTCGACGCGCGACCGGCCATCTGCAGGTTCGCGGCAGGGGCGGGCTGCGGCGCGTAGTTCGGCTGCGGAGCGTACCCCTGCGGCGCTTGCTCGACGGCCTCGTACGCGGGTTGCATCGGTTGCATCGGCTGCTGCACGGACTGCGGCGCATAGCCCGGGTGCTGCGGGTGGACCGCCTGCTGCGCGCCCATCGCTCCCATGTGGTGCTGCGGCGGGGGCACCGGCGCCTGCTGGAGACCGTACGGGTCTTGCTGCGGAACGTACTGCGCCGGCGGAGCGGCCGCCGAGGCGTGCTGCTGGAAGCCCGGGCGGATGCCGGTGCCGCTCAAGGGCTGCGCATGCATCGGCTGCGCTTGCATGGGTTGCGCCATCGGCTGCGCTTGCATGGGTTGCGCCATCGGCTGCGCCTGCGGCTGCATCGAGATCGGTGCGACGGGCGCCATCGGCGCTCCCGCCTGCGGCGCGGCGACTTGCGGCGCCTGGCGCATTCCGGTCTGGCTGAGCTGCACCACCTGCGGGCGCTGCGGCGCCGGTTGGACGCGCGCGGGCGCGGCGGCCGCCATCGACATCGCCGCGGGTTGCTGGACCTGCTGCGGCGCCGCCTTGGGCGCGGCGTGCGGAAGCGGCGCCGGCGGTTGCGCGGCGAAGGCCGGCGAAGGCGGCGGGAGCGGAGCGACACCCTGCTGCGTCGAGCGGGGCGCGGCGACCGGACCGCCGCGGCCGCCGGAGGCCGAATTCGCGTGGATCGTCTCGAGCACGCGCGCCGCGAGCGCCTTCAGCGTCGGGAACACGCCCTGGCCCGTGTTCGCGATGGCCTCGAAGCACGGCGCGCCGTGCACGTTGAGGTGCTGCGCGAGCTCATCGGCCCCGAGCGCGTCCGGAAGGTCGCGCTTGTTGAGCTGGATCACGTGCGGCAGCGTCGAGAGGCTCTTGCCGTACTCGTTGAGGTTCTCCTCGAGGTTGCGGAGCGACTCGAGGTTCTCCTGCATCATCGCCGCCGAGGAGTCCGCGACGAACACCACGCCGTCCACGCCCTGCAACACGAGCTTGCGCGTCGAGTTGTAGTAGACCTGGCCGGGAACGGTGTAGATCTGGAACGACGTCTTCATGCCCGCGACCGTTCCCAGGTCCAGCGGCATGAAGTCGAAGAACAGCGTGCGATCGCCGTCGGTGGAGATGCTCGTCAACTCGCCCTTGTTCTGTTCGGGGGCGCGTTGGTGGATGACTTCCAAGTTCGTCGTCTTTCCCGACATACCGGGTCCGTAGTAGACGATCTTGGCGCTGACCTGCTTCTGAGCGAAGTTGATCTGGACCATGGGGTTCAGCCGGGCAATTCGTTGGCGAAAGGAAGGACGTCGTGGCCGGCGTGCTCCGACGCCGCACCGTTGGAAGACTCGCGCGACGGCAGGGCCGGCGCGGGAGCGTTGAGTCGGGGGCGCCGTGCGACGCGGTTGAGGCGTGCGATCGCACCCTCCATCGGCAGCCGCAGGTCTTCGGCTTGCGCGCCGGGATCGAGCATCGCGATCAGCAGCGCGTTCGAGTTGCGGCGCACCACGATCGTCCCGCGCGCGGCGCGCAGCACGATGCGTTGCGGCAGATCCCAGGCGACGAGGCCCAGCGAGGGCGCGAGCGACGCCAGCCAGCCGGCGCACAGGCCGCAAACCGCTTCGGCGCCGCGACCGGTGTCCGCGTCGAGTTCGGCGGCCGCGGCCGCGAGGTTCACGTCGCCGCCCGAGGCGATCGGCACGCCGTCGGGGGTGCCGAGCACGACGCAGCGCACCCCGGGAATGCGCAGCAGAGGATCGAGGACTTCGTTCATTCGTTCGTCTCCGCGGCCGGGGCCGCTTCCTCGCCTTCGTCGAGGCCCGCGCCGACCAGTTCGAAGAGCGCCTGACGCTGCGCCGTGCTGAGCGACGAGCGCGTCGACCAGAGCGCCGCGGAACCCGCTTCATCGGGCGCGATCATCACGCAACCGAAGTCGCCTTCGATTTCGATCGACTGGGGCGCGCCCGCGCCGAGCCGGCGCGCCGTGTTGCGGCTCTTCTCGACGATCTGGCGCACCGCGCGCGCCGTGCGCTCGGCGGTGGCGCCCTTGGGCCCCTGCACGAGCGCGGTGGCGCCGCGCTCGAAGATCGCGGCTTGCACGTTGGGTCCGGCGGCGAGCTCCTTCAGCAGCGGGCGGATCGAACGCGAGTTCGAGCTCACCGTTGGGCGCCGCGCGCGTTCCTCGCTGACGAGCTTGCCGCTTCGCTCCACGTCGCGCAGCGCGACATCAACCGTCGGCGCGTGCTCCGCGAGCGAGTTGAGCGTGCGGAAGCGCGATTCGAGCACCGTGTCGCCGGGCGTCTGCTCGAGCAGTTGCGACACCGCTCGGCGCGCGTCGCGCCAGGCGCCGATCGCCGAGCACAGCTCCAGGCGCAAGCGCAGCGGCGCCTCGTCGCCCGGCAGGAGCTTCTCGGCCGAGTCGCACAGCTCGAGCACGAGCTTCGCGTCCTCGCGCCGCCGGTCCGCCAGGTAGCGTTGGTAGCGGGCGCGGGCGCGCAGCAGTTGCGCGGCGCCTTCGCCGTTGTGCGCGAGCCATTCGGCCGCCACTTCCTCGGCGCGCTCGACGCGCCCCATCGAGAGCAGCAGCTCCGCGAGCTCGCGGTACAGACCCGGCCGCGGCGCCTCGCGCAGCTCGCGCGTCAGGGCCCGCGTGCGGTCCTCCGACACCAGCGCACGCGCGCGCTCGTACAACCGTCCGAGCTCGACGTGGCCCGGGAACAGACTGAGCGCTTCGTCGCACACGCGCTGCACCTCGAGCATCTCCCCCAGCCGCGCGTGTTCCTGCGCGAGCACGAGGTAGTTGCGGGCGCTGGATTCCTCGGCCAGTTTCTGGCGCGCGGATCGGAGCCGCGGGCGGGCGAGCCATCGATCGATCAAGCTCACTTGCTGCCTCCTTGGGGCGGCGCGGACTTCTTGTTGTCGCGCTCGTCGAGGGCCTCGAGTTCGCGCCGGATGCTCTCGCGCTCCTTCCAGTCGGCGGGCGCGTACGACAGCGCCGCCTCCAGGTGCTCGCGCATCTGCGCGAAGTCGTATTGGTTGGCCGCGATCTGCGCGAGCGCGTACTGCGACTCGGCCAGCGTGGTCGCGAGCGCGCGAGCTTGCGCTTCCTTGGCCTCTTGCTCGGCGCGTTCCGCGCGCATGCGCTGGAGATTCTCGCGCAGCGCCGCGCGTTCGCGGCTCACCTGGAACAGGCCCATCCACAGCGGGCTCTCGTTCACCAGGTCGTCGAGCGCGTTCAGCCGTGCCTGCATCGCGACCATGTCGCCGTTCGGCGCGTCCGGGATGCGCGCGAAGCGCTCGTCGATGCTCGCCTCGCGCCACACGACGCCGCTCAGGCCCGACATGCACACGAGCGCGATCGCGGCGGCCTTCGCGCCCTTGCGCCATGCGCCGCGGCGCTCGACGTCGGCGTAGTTGAGATCGCGGATCATGCGCGCCACGTCGCGGCGCTGCGGATCGAGCATCAGCACTTCGCGCAGCCAGCGCACCGCTTCGTCGCGGCGGCCCGCGCGGACGCATTCGTCGGCGCGCGCGAGGTGGCGTTCGACGAGCCGCGACAGGTTGCCGTTGCGCCGCATCAGGCTCGACAGCTCGCGCTCGATGACGCGGTCGCTCGGCTTGCGGGCGAGCAGCAGCTCCAGCACGGCTTGCGCGCGCTCGGTGTTGCCGGCGCGTTCGAGCAGCACCGCCAGGCGCCGCCCTTCCTGCAGGACCGGGATGCGGCGGCGCTCGAACACCTCAGGGCGCGCCAGCCCGAGAATCACGAGCTTCTCGAGCACCAGCACGTCGTTGGCGTCGGCCGACAGCCGCTCGAGCAACGCGTCGCACTGCGCTTCGGCTGTCGCCTCGTCGACGAGCCCGGAGGCCTTGCCGACAGACTCCTTGAAATCCGGCCGCGAACCGTCCGACGCGACGCTGTCCAGCATCGCGAGGAACTCGTCGGGGCTTGCACTGTCTTGGGTCGCGGCGTCCATCCGTGGGGTGCTCCTGGCAACGCGGCGTTCGAACGGCCGCGCGGCGCGAGGCTCCTGTTTCGAACGCCGGCCCCGGCGTTCTGAAACGCGGGGCCGGATTTCTCGGGTCAGTGCAAGGGCGTGGTCGAGACCGCGCCCGAAGCGTTGCCCGCCAGGTCGAGCAGCCCGACGAGCTCGAGCTCGCCGGCCACCGGGAAGGCGGACGAAAGTTCCAGGCGGAAGTGGTCCGCGGAACGGCGCTCGACTCCGATCACCGTGCCGCCTCCGACAACCGTCCAGTTGAGCGAGTCGAGGACGAAGGCCTCGTACACCGCTTCGCTGAACAGCACGTCCACGACCGTGCCGGAGCTCGAGACGCGGTAGTTGACGAAGGAGCTCGCGAAGCTCGGCGCGGTCGAGTCGCCCTGCACGGCGACGTTGATCGAAGCCGCGGGGCTCAGCGCGAGTCCGGCGAGGTCGCTGATGCCGTCGGCGCCGATGTTCAGCGTGCCGCCGAACTCGAGCTCCTGACCGGCGGGCAGCACGATGTTGACCGTGAAGCTGCCGCTCGACCACGAGAGCGTCGCGCCCGACAGGTCGAAGCTCGTCGAGCCCATCGTGAGCGTGTAGTTCTGCGGCGAGAGCGCCTGCGCGAGGTCGACCGGGCGATTGAACTGCACCGTGACGTAATCGCCGCCGGCGCCGGCGACGCTGTACGCCGCCGCGCTGCTCACGACGGGGCCGGAGACGTCCGCGGCAGAGACAGCGCGCGTCCCGACGCCGACGTTGCCCGCGAGGTCCGCGATGCCGCTGAAGTCGAGCGTGTCGCCCGCGACGACGCCGCCCGAGAACACGCAGCGCACCGTGCGCCAGTCGAGGAGCTCGACGCTGTCGGGGACGATCGCCGCGTTGAGCAGGTAGTTGTTCACATCCTCCGCGCTGACGGCTTGGAGCGCCTCGTCGAAGGTCACGAGCAACGTGTCCGTGGAGCTCGAGGCGTCGAGCCGCGCCCAACCCACCGGCAGCGACGGGGGCGCGCCGTCTCCCGAGGAGACGATGCTGTCCGCGGTCGAGCCGATCAGCGCCACTCCCTGGGCCGAGGCAATCCCCGTCACCGTGAGGTCGTAGAGCTGCGAGTCCGCCAGATCGGGTGCGTCGGCGCCGACCAGGTGGATCGTCACCGTGCGCGCGCCGTCGAACTCGATCGTCGCGCCGCTGAGGTCGAGCGGCTGGCCGAGGAGCTCGACCGTGTACAGAGAGTCGTCGAGCAGCCCCCACGGCGCGAGGTCGCGGTCGAACACGAGCTCGATCGTGTCGTTGGCTTCGCCCGAGTTGGCCGTCAGGACCGACAGGCCCGCGTCGAGGAGCGGTGCGTTCGGGTCTTCCGTTCCGACGGCGAGTCCGTTGACGGCGAACAACGGATTGCCCGCCGCGTCGAGGACGCCGCGCAGCGCGAGCGTGTCCGAGCCCGACAGCACCGCGAAGCCGAAGGTGAGCTCGACGCCCATGCGGTCGCCGTCGGCGAGGGCCGTGGTCGCCGCGCCCTTGAACAGGTCGGCGTTGTCGAACACCTCGTAGCTGGTGAGGCCGAGCAGGTCGTCGAGCTGCTGGCACGGTTCGCTGAAGCGCAGGTGCACCACGTTCGGCGCGCCGGTCTCGACCCACGTCGCGATCACGGTCGGGAGCACGACTTCCGCATCGATGTCGCCGCCGAGCGTCGCGCTCGACATCGCGTTGCCGCCGAGGTCGCGCACGCCGGTCCAGCCGACCACGTAGTCGTCGTCGGTCTGGAGGTCGATGCCCGTCGCCGCGACGAAGGTCAGCGTCGCCGTCCGCGCGTCGTCGTCGTAGTCGACCACCGCGTTCGACAGATCGAGCGCCGTGCCGACCGGCGACTCGAACACCCAGTTGGACGGGTCTTCGATCTCGCTTTCGATCAAGCGGTCGTTGAAGTGCACGAACAGCGTGTCGTTCTCGATGCCTTCGATCGCGCTGGCGAGCGAGGCGAGGCCCTCCGGCGCGCGCAGGTCGCTGCTCGTGAACGCTTGCGCCGGGACAGCCGCGATCACGTTGCCCGCGAGGTCCTCGAGGCCCGAAATGCCGATGGTCGCGTCGCCGGGGACGGCCGCGTCGTCGACCGTGATGCGCACGGTGCGCGAGCCGATCAGCGTCGCCGTCTGCACGGTGAGCCCGGTCACGCTCCAGTTGTTCAGGTCCTCGGCGCTGGTCTCGTCGAGGTCTTCGCTCAAGCGCACGTCGAGCGTGCGGCCGAGGTTGTCGAGGTTGCGGCGCTGGATCGCGACGGTCACGCTCGGCGCGACGGAATCGCCGGCGATCGCGCCGGTGTAGCTCAGCGCGAAGCTCTCGCCGTCGACGTCGAGCGGCAGGTTGCCCGCGGCGCCCTCGAAGGTGAAGTTCGCGCCGTTGGGATAGTCGTCGACGAGCTGGAGGGTGAGCGTCTTGGTGATCAGGTCGAAGTCCAGCGTCGCCGACGACAGATCGACGGCGATGTCGGGACCGCCTTCGTTGTACGTGAGTTCCCAGTGCGCATCGTCTTCGGCGTCGTCGGGGTCGATCGCCTGGTCGAAGGTCACGCTGAGGTAGTCGCCGCCCGCGTTGCTCACCGTGACGAGCGCCGGGCTGGAGGCGAAGCCGTTCGCGATCGTGCTGCCCGCGGCGACGGCCGTGGTCTGGTTCGCGAGCGCATTGCCGTGCGCATCGACGAGCCCATTGAGCGTGACGTCGTCGACGCCCGGCACCATCGGGTTGTTGAAGGTGACGCGCAGCACGTCCTCCGAAGGCTGGCTGACGAGGATCGCGAGGTCGGGCGAGTTCGCCACGAAGTTCGCCGTCGACGCCGCGAACAGCGGGTCCATCGCTTCGTCGAACGTGAAGTCGATCACGCGGCCGTACTCGTCCTCGGCGAGGTTCTGCTCGGCCGACAGGAGGTTCGGCGCCGTCGAGTCGCCGTTCGCGACTCCGACGACCGGCGTCGTGGCCACCGCGACGTCCGCGACGCTGATCAGATCGAGCGCGGTGAGCGTGAAGGCGGCGTGGAGGTTCGCGTCAGGGCCGGTGACGAGCGTGAGCTCGCCGGTGAGCGGATCGAGATCGAGCGTCGAGCCCGCGAGCGACAACGCCTGGCCGCCCACCTCGAGCTCCCAGTTGTCGAGGTCCTCGGCCTGCGCTTCGACCAGGCGCGGGCCGCTGAACTGCACGATGACCACGTCGCCGCCGAGCCCCGCGAGCTGCTGCGCGTCCTCGACCACGAAGGTCGGCGCGCTGTCGTCGCTGGTCTCGACATCCGCGTAGGCCGCGCTCACGCCGCTCGCGTTGACGACGCGCACGCGGTGCGACGGCGTGACGCGCTCGTCCCACGTCACGGTCACTTCGGCGCCTAGGGTCGTGACGCTCTGCGGCGTTTGTCCGCCATCGGCTTCGAAGTTCGCCTCCGTCAGACCGACCACGGCCGACCCGAGGGTCAGCACGGTCGTCGTGCCGGCGGGGTCGACGCCGAGGTCCTGGACCGCCGACTGAACACTGACCAGGGAGGGCTCGCTGCTGTCGTGGCTGCAAGCGGCCACGGTCACGGCGAGGGCGAACGAGGTCCAGACGGCGAACTTGGGGTTTGTCATCGCAGGGGGTCCTTGGGGCCCCTCACGCCCGAGCCGTCGCCCTGGGGACAGTCCCAGGACCTCTGCGCACGCCGCCGAAAAGGGGATGGGGCGCGCGTCCGACCGCTCGGGGTGGGGTCGCGTGCCCTATCGAGACACCCAATCGTCGGGCTTTAGTTTCCTTCCGCTCTCTGGAGCGAGTGGCGCGCGCTCCGACGCTCAGTGCTGCGGCGGAACGACGACGCTTTTCGAGAAGGCGGGCGATCCACCGCCCCGGAAATAGGCCTGCACCGCGAAGTTCGGCATCCAGCCGCCGGGCCCCGGCGCCAGGACGAAGTCCGCCCGACCTGTCGCATCCGTGCGACGAGCGCTGACCTTCGCGAGCTTGCGCTCGATCCAAAGCCCGCCCGAAGCCGTGCCGAACGGAGTCGCATTCGACGCGAGCGGCCCGTGCACGAAGTACGCGCGCAGTGCGCCGGCGCGGCGCGCGGCGACGTGCAGGTCGCCCGCTCGAGCGGGCGCCAGGCGCTGAAGATCGCGTTCGCCCGTGTCGAAGCTCGCGACCTCGCCGGTGCTCGAGAGCGCGTTGGCGTGCGCGAGCTTGTAGCCGAGGGCCAGCCGCGTGCCGCTCGCGTCGAGCGCCAGCGAACGAACGCTGCCGGGCAGGTCGAGCGCGAACAGCTCCGCCCCGCTGGCCGCGTCGACGAGCAACGCCTCGGGCGCGCTGTCCTGCGTCCCCCACGCCCCGAAGGCCGCGCGCCGTCCGTCGGCCGTCACGGCGACCGCTTCGGGAAAATTCTGCAGCGCGGTCGCGCTCGAGTGCAGCTCGCGCTCGTAGCGCGGCGAAAGTTCGTCCGTGCGCCACAGTTGAAAGCGCACGCGCTGCGTCACCACGGAGTCCCACCAGCCAATGGCGAGCGTGCGGCCGTCGTCGGAGAGCGCGACGCGGGTGGCGATCTCGCCGGGCAGGCTCGTGAACTCACGCACCGCGCTCCATGCGCTGCCGCTCCGCGCGAGCACGCGCACCGCTCCCCCGCTTCCCATGGCGACGCGCAGCCCGTCTCCGCTCAGCGCGAGCGCGTTGGTGGCGCCGCCGAGCGTTTCGACGTGCTCGAGCCCGCTCGCGCGCGCGACGACGTGCACCTCGGCGCCGACGACGAAGGCGACGCGCTCGAGCTCGCGCGACGCCGAGGTCTGCCGGAGAGTCGCCGCCACGACGGCGTACTGGTCGAGGGTTCCCCCGTCGGCCGCGTCGATCCAGGTCAGCTCGAAGCGCTGCGACGCCTGGTCGTAGTTCGCCGCGGCGAGCACCGCGGACGTGCGCGCGGCGTGCAGTCGGGCGACTCCGTTGCCCGCGAGCGGCAACAGGCGCGACCACACCGGGACGTGGGGCGTCGCGGAATGCGCGTCGTAGCGCGAGATCTCGGTCCAGCGCGCGTTGGCGCTCGGGCCGGGGTACTGCGCGAGGGCGTAGAGCGCGCGCTCGTCGGCGCCCGCCGCGACGCTGAAGGCGCCGAGCACGCCCGGGCGCGCGTGCTCGAACCACGGCGCGGGCTGCGTCGAGTTCGAGGCGCCGTCGAAGAGCTCGAGCTGCGGGTTCGCGCCCGCGGCGGCATGCCACACGAGCTCGCCGCGCGCGGCGAAGGCGAGCGACTGCGGGATCCAAGCGTCCTGGAGGCTCGCCGTCGAACTCCAGCGCTGCGCGGGCGCGAACGGATCCGCGCCGAGGGCTTGGCGAGCGAGAGCGGGCGAACCGAGGACGGCCAGCGAAGCGCAGGCCGCAAGAACGACGCGGTCGGATTGGAGGTGCATGAAAGAGGCGGCGTCGAAGTCCCGCCGGTCGGCGAAGGCGACGCACCCGAAAACCTACCCCGCGGGTCCGCGCGCGGTCGGGGCTCGCCGTGGTCGCGAGGGGGCGCTTGAAGTAGAGTGCTGCGCTATTTTTTCCGGGTCCACCACCCCCGAGCCGCCCGCATGAAGCAGACCTCTCTCCACGCCGTCCACGCCGCGCTCGGCGCCAAGTTGATCGAGTTCGGCGGCTGGAGCATGCCGGTGCAGTACGGCCCGATCCTCGAGGAGGTCCAGTGCGTGCGCACCGCCGCCGGGCTGTTCGACCTCGGCCACATGGGCCGCGTGCGCATCACCGGGCCCGACGCCGTTCGCTTCCTCGACCGCGTCTGCACGAACTTCGTGGCGAAGATCCCCGTCGGCGCGATCCGCTACTCGCTGTTCTGCCGCGCGGACGGCAACCCGATCGACGACCTGCTGGTGTACCGCCAGCCCGACTCGGTCTACCTGGTGGTGAACGCCGGCAACACCGTCGAAGACCTGGCCTGGCTGCGCGAGCAGGCGCGCGGCTTCGACGTGCAGATCGACGACCAGACGGAGCGCACGGGCATGCTGGCGCTCCAGGGCCAGCGCGCGCACGCCGTGCTGCAGACGCTGGTCAGCGATCTCGACCTGTCCACCATCGGCTACTACAAGTTCGGCTTCGGCACGGTCTGCGGGCTGGCGAACACGCGCCTGAGCCGCACGGGCTACACCGGCGAGGACGGCTTCGAGATCTACGTCGACAACGCGCACTGCGAGCGCGTGTGGAACGCCGTGCTGGAAGCTGGACGCGACGCGGGCGTGCGCCCGATCGGCCTGGGTGCGCGCGACATCCTGCGCCTGGAAGCCGGCATGCCGCTGTACGGCCACGAGATCGACGCGACCCACAACCCGATCGAGGCCGGGCTCGACTTCGGAGTGTCGTTCAAGGACGAGAAGGGCGACTGGATCGGGCGCAGCGCGCTGGCGGCGGTGAAAGCCGCGCCGCGCAAGCGCCTCGTCGGCCTCACGACGGAGGGCCCGCGCGTTCCGCGACAGGGCCACAAGCTCTTCTCGGGCGACCGGGAAGTGGGCTACGTCTGCTCCGGCGCGCCGTCGCCGACCTTGGACCTCAACATCGCGAGCGCCTACGTGATGCTCGGCCACGACAAGGCCGGCACGCCGCTCGAACTCGACTTCAAGGGCAAGCGCCAGCCGTGCGAGCTCCGCGACTTGCCCTTCTACTCGCGCACCCGCAAGTGATGCGCTCCCCGAATCGGCGCTGACGAACGCGCGCGCCACCCCCCCCTTTCTCGACCGACACGTCCACCGACACCCACACCACCATGCGCCCCAACGACCGCCGCTACACGCAAACGCACGAATGGGTCAAGCCCGATGGCGAGACCATGCTCGTCGGCATCACCGACTTCGCCGTGCGCGAACTCTCGAACGGCAACGAAGACGACTTGGTGTACTGCGATTTGCCCGACGCCGGCCGCACGCTCGCCGCGGGCGAGACCTTCGGCGAGATCGAGTCGGTGAAGGCCGTCAGCGACCTCAACTCGCCGGTCGCCGGCGAGGTGATCGAGACGAACGTCAACATCGAGGAGCACCTCGAAGTGCTCGCGAAGGATCCGTGGAACGCGGGTTGGATGATCCGCCTGCGCCCCGAGCGCAAGAGCCTCGACGGTCTGCTGACCGCCGAGGAGTACGAGAAGTTCGTCGCCGCCGGCGGACACTGATCGGCCGAGCCTCAACGGCGCCGCGACTCGCTCCTCTTCTCTGCTTTCCTCTCCGCGCCTTCTCCGCGGAGAGGAGAGGAAACGGATGCTGGGCGCGGGTGAGTCGAGAGGACCCATGGAACGCTGGCGACTGATCACGACCTGGGACGCGCCGCCCGCCTGGAACATGGGGCTCGATCAGGCCCTGCTCGAGACGCCGGAAGCGCCGCCCACGCTGCGGCTGTACACCTGGAGGCCCGGCGCGCTGTCGCTCGGCTATTTCCAGAAGTACGCGGAGGTGCCCGCGGCGGAGAAGGCGCCGCTCGTCGTGCGGCGCATCACCGGCGGCGGCGCGATCCACCACCAGCGCGAGCTCACCTTCTCGATCTGCGTCGGGCTCGACCATCCGCTGTACTCGGGCTCCGTCGGAGCGTCGTACACGAAGGTCCACGCCGTCATCGCGCGCACGCTGGCCGAGTTCGGCGTCCAGGCGCTCCAGCGCGGCGAGCGGAAGCTGCTCTCCGACCGCGAGGGCACGGGCATGTGCTTCCACCACTCGAGCGCGCTGGACCTGGTGTGGAACGAGCGCAAGGGCGTCGGTTCCGCCCAGCGTCGCAAGGCCGGCCGCGTGCTGCACCACGGCTCGATCAAGCTCGACACGACCGCGCTCGAGGGCGAGATCGCCAGCGTCGCCGACGCCTCGCGCGGCGTCACGCCGCAGCAGTTCGCCGCGCGCTGGATCGAGCATCTGAGCGCGGACTTGGGGCTGAAGCTCGGCGCCGACGCCCCCACCGCCGAGGAACGCTTGCGCGCGAAGGAACTCACGCGGCGGTTCGAGGATCCGGAGTTCACGCGCCGGCGCTGAGCGCGCCGCGTGCGGCTATCGTGGCGCCGTGAGTCTCGTCCGCAGCACCGCGCCCGACATGGTTCGCATCGTCGCGCTCTTCGCGCTGCTCCTCGCGCCCTTCGTCGTGGCGGGCTGCTCGCGCGAGGCCCCGCGCCAGCCCAACGTGCTCCTGATCACCGTCGACACGCTGCGCGCCGACCATCTCTCGTGCTACGGCTATCCGCGAGCGACGTCGCCGCACCTCGACCGGCTCGCCAGCGAGGGCCTGCGCTACACGCACGCGCAGGCGCCGCGCGCCAAGACCACGCCTTCGATCGCGAGTTTGCTCACGGGACTCTATCCGCACGAGCACGGCGTGCGCGACCTCGCGACGCCGCTCGATGCGAACGTCGGACGGCTCGGCAACGCGCTCCGCGCCGCCGGGTACGTCACGGGCGCGATCGTCGGCAACTGGGTGCTCACCGACGCGCGCTCGGGCCTCGCGCGCGGCTTCGACGTGTGGTGCGAGAACCTGCCCGATGTGAACGCGGTTCCGCCCGACGGCGCGCCCGAACGCAAGGCGGCGAGCTTGACCGACGGCGCCCTCGCCGCGCTCGGACTTGGCCCGGCGCCGCCCGCCGGCCCCGCGCGGGGCGCGCTCGACTCGGGCAAGCCGTGGCTCCTGTGGCTGCACTACATGGATCCGCACGGCGCCTACGACGCGCCGGCGGAACACCGCGTGTTCACGAGCGAGGCGCCCGACTTCATCGACGAGCACGATGCGCGCGAGCATCCGCTGCACCGCCACCGCGTCGCGGGCTACAACGCGCCGCCGTCGACGCGCGCGGCCGACGGCCGCATCGACGCAGCGAAGGTGCGCGACCTGTACGACGCCGAGATCCGCTACGTCGACCACGAGCTCGGCCGCTTGTTCGAGGCGCTGCGCGCCGCGGGCAAGCTCGAGGACACGCTCGTGATCGTGACCTCCGACCACGGCGAGAGCCTCGGCGAGCACCGCTACTGGTTCGAGCACGGCCTCTACGCCTACGAAGCGACGTGCCGCGTGCCGCTGCTCGTCAAACCGCCGCGCAGCACGCGCGCGCAGGCGCAGGTCCGCGACGCCGACGTGTCGCTCGCGAACCTCGCGCCGTCGCTCCTGCGCTGGCTCGGGCTTCCGCCGCTGGTTCCGGCCGCGATGCTCGCGAGCCGCGGAAACGCCTGGATTTTCGACGCTTCGAGCGCGCCCGCGGCGAATCCGCAGCCCGTGTTCTGCGAGAAGGTCGAGCGTGCGGACCTCGCGGGCGCGGTGCAGATCAAGGCCGTGCGCGCGGGCGATTGGAAGCTGCTCCAGCGCTACGCCAGTCGCCGGGCCGAGGGCGGCGCGCCCGGATCCGCCGTGTTGCTGTCGGAGGAGCTCTACGACCTCGCGCGCGATCCCTCCGAGACGCGCAACCTCGCCGACGCTCCACCCGCGGACGCGCCACTCGAAGCGCTGCGCCGCGAGCTCGCGCGCTTCATCGCCGCGGACGTGGACCTCGCGAACCTCGGCGAAGTGCTGCGCCGCCATCGCGACGGCTTGAAGAGCCGCGACCCGGACGCCGAACGGATCTTGCGCGCGCTCGGGTACTGAGCTCGTCCGAGGCGACGGACCTCGCTTCGATGGCTCGCTCCGCGCGAGGTGGTTACCCCACCTGGATTCGAACCAGGAATGAGAGAATCAGAATCTCTAGTGTTACCGTTACACCATGGGGCAGCGCAGCGCGGACGTCAGCCACTAGCGCTCGCGAGCACCGAGCTCACGCGAGCCGCCGTTCGCCGACCGCTTCCCTCCACCCGCTCCCGCGCGCGCACTTGCCGCCGCGAGTTGGGTTACCCCGCCTGGATTCGAACCAGGAACGAATGGACCAAAACCACTTGTGTTACCGTTACACCACGGGGTAGTGAGGGGCGGAGATTGAACCAGCGCGGCGCCCGCGCGTCAACCTCGCAGATGGGCGCGGGACGGGCCCCCGGGATGCGCTCAGAGCCGCGCCACGCGACGGCGCAACAGGTCGAGCCCGGTGTGCGCCGCGAAGCGCCGCACGGTGCTGCGCCCGAGCGGCGGATAGCGCATCTCCACGCACTCCATCGCCGCGACGCCGCTCGCATCGCGCGCCGCCACTCCGAACCACACGAGCCCGACGGGCTTCTCCGCGCTTCCGCCGTCCGGCCCGGCGATGCCGGTGATCGAGAGCGCGACATCGGCGCCCGAGCGTTCGAGCGCGCCGCGCGCCAAGCTCTCCGCGGCCTCGCGCGACACCGCGCCGTGCTCGTCGAGCAACGCACGCGGCACGCCGAGCGCGCTCTCCTTGGCGTCGTTCGAATACACGACCCACCCCGCGCGCAGCACCGCGCTCGCGCCGGGCATCTCGGTGACGAGTTCCGCCACCATCCCTCCGGTGCACGACTCGGCGAGCGCCAGCGTGCGCCCGCGCTCGAGGAACGCGCGCCCCACCGCGAAGGCGAGCCGGCCTTCGTCTTCGGAGTAGATCTCCGCCGCGAAGCGCTCGCGAAACGCGGCCGCGCGCTCGGTGATCAGCCGCGACGCGTGCTCGGCGCTCGAGGCCTTGGCGCGCAGCGTCACCTTCAGGATGCCGGTGTGCGCGGTGACGCCCATGAGCGGGCTCGCGCCGCGCGCCATCCACTCTCCCGCGCGGTCGGCGAAAGCGCTCTCGGCGAGGCCCACGAGGTAGAAACTGTGCTGGCGGATCGCGGGGCCCAGGCCGCACGTCGAGCGGATCCAGGGCGCCAGTTCGCGCTCGAGCATGTCGCGCATCTCGAGCGGAGGCCCGGGCAGCACCGCGAGCATGCCGCCGTCGATCCACACGCGGAAACCGGGCGCGGTGCCGCAGGCGTTCGGCATCACCTGCGCGCCGACCGGGAAGTCCGCCTGGCGCAGGTTCGACTCGGGCATCTGGCGCCCGCGCTTGGCGAACATGTCGCGCAGCCACGCGACGACGCTCTCGTCGCGCGCGATGCCGACTCCGGCCGCCTTCGCCGCCGCGTAGCGCGTCACGTCGTCGAGCGTCGGTCCGAGCCCGCCGGTGGCGACGACGATCTGGTATTCGCGCGCCAGCTCGTAGAACAGCCGCTCGAGTTGCGGCTCGTCGTCGCCGGCCACCACGAAGCGCTCGACGGTGATGCCGAGCTCCGCGAGCTTCTGCGCCACCATCCCAGAGTTCGAGTCGGGATAGTCGCCGCGCAGCAGCTCGTCGCCGATCGCGATGCACGCCGCGCGTCGTTCGTCGGGGATCACGGCGCGCGCTCCGCTTCCGCCGCCGCCGGTTGCTTGCGCCGCGCGACGAACCACGTCGACAGCAATCCCACTTCGTAGAGCAAGATCGCCGGCACGGCCATGAAGGTCTGAGTGTACGGATCCGGCGGTGTGAGCACGCCTCCGATCACGAAGGCCCCCACGATGAAGTAGGGCCGCCCCTTCTTGAACGTCTCGCGCGTGACGAGGTCGAGCCGGATCAGCGCGTTCATCACGAGCGGCAGTTGGAACACCAGTCCCAGCGCGAGCGTGATGGTCGTCAAGACGCTCAGGTACTCGCCGAGCGCCGCCATGTACTGCATTTGCTCCGGCGGATACGCCGTGACCATGAAGTAGAAGCCGACCGGGCACAGCACGAAGTAGCCGAACAGCGCTCCGCCCACGAAGAGCAGCACGCTCACGGGGAAGTACAGCAGCACCGCGCGGCGCTCGTGCGCGTACAGCCCGGCGGCGATGAACTGCCACATCTGCCAGAGCAGCACCGGTCCGGCGAGCGCGAGGGCGCCGAACATCGCGATCTTCATCGCGGCGAAGATCCCGTCCGCCGGGCCGAGCATCGAGAAGCGCTTGTTGACCGTGAGCTCGGCGTGCAGCTCGCCGTCGCGCGGATCCTCGCTGCGGAAGTACTTCGTGCGCGGCACGCTCGGGTCCGCGGCGCGCTCCTCGGCGAGCTTCGCCTCGTACTTCGCGCGCTGCTCCTCGTCGACCTCCTCGAGCGCTTGCTCCATGGGCCACTGCATGACCCGCGTGAGCTCGGGGTAGTACGCCCACGTCGCGAACAGCGCCACGACGACCGCCAGCGCGCCGCGCACGAGCCGCCGACGCAGCTCCGTGAGGTGCTCGCCCAGCGTCATGCGCGTGGACTCGAACGGGTCGGGTTGGTCGGCCGCCATCGAAGCGCGAGACTTTAGTGCACGCGGCGCTCACGCCGCCAGCGCCGGACGGTTCGCAACGCGCTCGGTCGACGCTCGAGTCGAGAACGCGGGCGCGCGAACGCAAGCGCGGGGAAGCCGCAAAAAGAAGAGCGGGCGAGTCCGTTCCCGGACCCGCCCGCTCGTTGCAAGGCTTGGCTTCGCCGAGGCGCTTAGAACTTGAAGAACTCGCGCAACTGCTTGATCGAGACGATCTGCACGCCGTTGGCGACCGCGTCCT
>CALFYL010000288.1 GCA_937952135.1 uncultured Planctomycetia bacterium | reverse complement strand
GAGCACGACGCCGATGAGCACGACGCCGATGAGCACGACGCCGATGAGCACGACGCCATCGATGCGGGCGGCGGCGAAGCTCACGGTCACGTTCACGACGGCGACGACCACGACGTCGAGTTCGATCCCGAAGACCTTCACGATCACCACCACGACGACCACGGCGGGCACGAGCACGTCGCGGCGGCGGAGGAGCACGGCGATCTCGACGAGCTCGAGCTGCTCGAAGTGCTCGACGACGAGCCGCTCGAGACCGTCGCTGGCGCGGGCGAAGGCGCCGGCGACGCGGATGCATCGGTGGAGTTCGCGAGCCTCAGGAGTTCGGCGCCTCTGGAACGCGGCGCTGCGGCGCCGCCGGTCTGGGACGAGCGCGAGGACGACGATGGCGGCGCGGTCGCGGCGCCCGCGGAACTGGAGGCGCCCGAGCGCGATGAGCCCGAGCCGGATGGGCTCGACGACGACGAGCGCGAAGTAGCGCCGCAAGAGGCGGGAAACGGCCGCGCACCGCGGGCCGCCAACGGACAGCCGGAACGCGGCGGCCGCGGTCGGCGCGGCGGCGGTCCCGCAGGCCGCGGAGATCGTTCGAAGGGCGGCGACCGCTCGAAGGGCGGCCACCGCGATGGACGCATGCGCGCTCGCCCGCGCCTGCCGATCACCGATCTGCTCGAGAAGGGCCAGTCGGTCGTCGTGCAGGTCACGAAGGACGCGATCGGCGACAAGGGGCCGACGCTGACGACCTACATCTCGATCCCCGGCCGCTACTTGGTGCTCATGCCCTCGATGTCGCGCACCGGCGTGAGCCGCAAGATCGAGGACGAGAAGGAGCGGCGGCGCCTCAAGCGCATTCTCGAGAGCCTGGACGTCCCCGAGGGGATGGGCGTGATCGTGCGCACGGCCGGCATCGGCTGCACGCGCGAAGACCTGCGCCGCGACCTCGACTACCTGATGTTGCTCTGGGACTCCTTCGGCAAGCGGCTCAACCTGGGCCGCGGCCCGGCGCCGCTCTACGAAGAATCCGACGTCGCGATCCGCACCATCCGCGACCTGTTCAACGACCACACCGAGGCGGTGTACGTCGACGACGAGCGCGTGTACCAGCGCGTGCGGGAGTTCATGGAGAAGCTGATTCCCGAGAAGGTGGATCGCGTGCAGCTCCACACCGGCCTCAAGCCGCTGTTCCACACGCACAACGTCGAGCAGGACTTCGAACGCATCTTCGCGCGCCGCATCGACCTCGCCAGCGGCGGTTCGATCGTGCTCGACCAGACCGAGGCGCTCGTCGCCATCGACGTGAATTCGGGCAAGACGCGCTCGGAGGGCTTCGACTTCGAGAACATCGCGCTGCGCACGAACCTCGACGCCGTGAAGGAGATCGCGCGCCAGATCCGCCTGCGCGACCTCGGCGGCATCATCGTGTGCGACTTCATCGACATGCAGCGCAGCTCGAGCCGCCGCCAGGTCGAGCGCGCGCTGAAGGACGCGATGGAGGGCGACCGCGCGCGTTCGAAGCTCGGCCGCATCTCGCAGTTCGGCCTGCTCGAGCTCACGCGGCAGCGTCTGGGCCCCGGCCTCTCGAAGATGCTGTTCGCCAATTGCCCGCGCTGCCGCGGCTCGGGCCGCATCCGGACCGTGGAGTCGCGCGTCGGTGCGATCCTGCGGCGGCTGGGGGCGGCGCTGACGCTCAAGGGCTTCAACAAGGTCGAGCTGCGCGCCGCGCCCGAGGTCATCGAGCACCTGCGCCGCTTCGCCTCGAGCGAGCTGCGCGAGCTGGAGGCGCGCCACGAGCGCCAGATCGAGCTCGTGGGGGTCACCGACCAGCTCGAGGACTCGGTGCTGCGCTACCTGCGCTCCGACGGACGCGAAGTGCGGCCGGGCGGGCGCCGCAAGCGCTAGCCGGGCGCCGGTGGGAGGCCGCGAGCCTCCTCGCCGCGCACCCGCGAAAAGCGAGCGTCTTCCAGGGCCTTCCCAGCCCATGGGGCGCTCGCTATGCTTCTCGCCCCCTTTTCAGGGAACACGCGTCGAGGGCCGCACGCCCCCGGCGCGCGCCCGTCTTCTGTGAACCCACGCCCGAGCCGCTCGAGCGCGCTCTCTCCCGCGAGGTCGATCCGTGTACGCCGTCATCAACGACCGCTCCCGCCAGTTCAGCGTCCGCCCGGGCGATGAGATCCTCTGCGACCTCGGCCTCGGCGAGGACGATGCCGGCGAGCAAGCCGCTGTCGGAACGAAGGTGACCTTTTCCGACGTTCAACTCATCTCGAACGAAGGTGCGGTCGTGATCGGCGCGCCGTTCATCGAAGGCGCCAAGGTCGTCGGCGAGATCGTCGGGCACGAGCGCGGCGACAAGGTCATCGCGTTCCGCTTCAAGCGCCGCAAGAACGTCCGCCGCAAGCGCGGCCACCGCCAGGATTACGTGCGCGTCAAGATCGCGCAGATCCAGGGCTGATCCGCACCGCCCACCGATCCGCTCACCGATCCGCCCACCCCTCCGCACCACGAGCACCACGTCATGGCACACAAAAAAGGCCAAGGCTCGACCCGCAACGGTCGCGACTCCAATCCCCAATTCCGCGGCGTGAAGGCCTACGGCGGCGAGCAAGTCCGCGCCGGGTCGATCATCGTGCGCCAGTGCGGCACGCGCTTCCACGCGGGCCGAAACGTCGGCGTCGGCAGCGATTTCACGCTGTTCGCGTTGACCGACGGCGTGGTGCGCTTCCAGACGCGCCGCCGCGTCGCGGTCGAGCCGCTCCCCGCCAACTGAACCGTTCTTCGGTTCGCGCGCCGCCGACGAAGGTTGGGGGCGCGCGGGCCCAAACCCTCGGCTCCACATGTTTCGCGACGAGTGCGTGATCGAGGTCCGAGCCGGCAAGGGCGGCGACGGCGTGGTGTCCTTCTACCGCGAGAAGTTCGTCCAGATGGGCGGCCCCGACGGAGGCGATGGGGGACGCGGCGGCAGCGTGGTGCTGGTCACCGACGAGCACGTGAACTCGCTGCTCGAGGTCGGCCGGCGGCGCAAGTACGCCGCGGGCGACGGGCAGCCCGGCGGCGCGCGCAACAAGGCTGGGTGCGACGCCAAGGATCGCTTCCTCCAGGTGCCGATCGGAACCCAAGTGTTCGACCACGAGCACGGGAACCTGCTCCGCGATCTGTTGCACGCCGGCGACAGCGTCGTGATCGCCGCCGGCGGCGACGGCGGCCTCGGCAACGCGCGCTTCGCGAACTCGGTGCGTCAGGCGCCGCGCACCGCGACCAAGGGGCGGCCGGGCGAAGCGCGAGTCGTGCGCTTGGAGCTGAAGCTGTTCGCCGAGGTCGGCCTCGTCGGACTTCCCAACGCGGGCAAGTCGACGCTGCTCTCGAAGGTCACCGCCGCCACGCCGAAGATCGCCGACTACCCGTTCACCACCCTGTCGCCGAACGTGGGCATCGCGCGCGTCGGCGTGTACGACCAGATGCTCATCGCGGACCTGCCTGGGCTCATCGAGGGGGCCGCCGACGGACACGGCCTGGGGCACAGGTTCTTGAAGCACGTCGAGCGTTGCCGCGTGCTGCTGCAGCTCGTCGACGTGTCGTCCGCCGCCACTCTCGAACCCTTCGAAGCCTGGCGCGTCGTCGACGCCGAACTCGCGCGCTCGAACCCCGAGTTGCACCTCAAGTCGCGGCTCGTCGTGGCGTCCAAGTGCGAGGACGAGGACAGCGCGGCCCGCGCCGACGAGCTCGCGGAGCGCTTGCGGCCGCTCAAATCCGGGGGCTGCGACACCTCGCAGGTGCTGCGCATCTCCTCCGCCACCGGGGCCGGGCTGCCCGAGTTGCTGGCGCGGGCGCACGAACTCGCCCGGCGGCCCGCCGAGGGCCTCAAGGACGCCGCGTCGCCCGGTCGATGAGCGACGCTGCGGGCGGCTCGCAGTTCGCCTGCGTCCCCCGACCTGAGAGGCGCACGTCGTGTCACAAACCGGATCGCAACCGCCCTTCGGCCGAGAGCCGAACCCCAATTCCCGCCCGCCGCGCCCCATGCGCGAGCCGGCTCCGTGGGAAACGCGGCGTCCGGACCCCAACCAGCAGACGCCCACGCGCATCCCGCTCAAGCCCGCGGACGAGGCGCCCGCGCCGCCGCCGGCCGCGCCTGGGCAACCCGGTTCGCTCGGTGCGCCGCGCTCGCGCCCGATCCTGCCGCCGCCCCCGGTGGCGCCTCCGCGCGAAGCTCCGCCGCCGCCCGCGCAACCCAACTCGCAGGAGCCGCCGCCGAGCGTGACGCCCGGGCTCGTGACCAACGCCGAGCTCGACCAGGCCATGAGCGACATCGCCGGCCCGAGCTTTCGCACGAACCAGCCCGACGTCGTCGACAGCGCCGAGGCGAACCGCATCTCGTCGATGTCGCCGCGCCACAAGGTCGAGGCCTGGCTCGCGGTGATGATGAAGACCGGCGCGAGCGACCTGATCCTGCGCGCGGGGGGCCGGCCCTCGACGCGCGTCGACGGCCGCATCGGATTCCTGCCCGGCCGCGTGCCGCCGGCGGGTGCGTTGCTCGAGGTGCTCGAGGGCGTGATGGGCCCCGATCGCATGGACCTGTGGCGCGCGACGGGCTCGGCCGACGCTGCGCTGCAACTCGACGGACTCGGCCGCTACCGCATCAACGCCTTCAAGCAGATGGGCGAGCCCGCCGTCGTCATGCGCCGCATTTCGGAGAAGGCGCCGGTGCTCGCCGACCTCGAGCTGCCGGTCACCGACCTCACGCGCATCTCGATGCGCAAGCGCGGCCTGATCCTCGTCACCGGCATCGCCGGCTCGGGCAAGTCGACCACGCTGGCCGCGATGATCCAGCACATGAACGAAAACGCCGAGCGGCACGTGATCACGCTCGAGGATCCGATCGAAGTGCTGTTCTCCGAGCAGCGCTGCGTGATCAGCCAGCGCGAAGTCGGCATCGACTGCGGCAGCTTCCACGAAGGCCTGCGGCACTCGCTGCGCCAGAGCCCCGACGTGATCCTGATCGGCGAAATGCGCGACCGCGAGACCGTGAGCGCGGCGCTCGACGCGGCCGAGACCGGGCACTTGGTGATGTCGACTCTGCACACCGTGAACGCGGCGCAGACGCTCGATCGCATCCTGGGGTTCTTCCCCGCCGAGCAGCACTCGCAGGTGCGCACGCGCCTCTCCGACAACCTGGCGGGCGTGCTGTCGCAGCGCCTGATCCCGCGCGCCTCGGGCAAGGGGATGGTGCCCGCCTTCGAACTGCTCACGCAGACGCCGCGCGTGCGCGAGCTGATCGAGAAGGGCGAGACCGGCGAGCTGATGCGCACGATCGAACAGGGCGCGACTCCGGGACTGATCTCGTTCAACCAGTCGCTCAAGCGCCTGGTGTCGAACAAGCTCGTGGAGTTGAAGGACGCGCTCGCGGCCAGCGACCGCCCCGAGGAACTCGTGCTCTCGCTGCGCGGCATCACTTCGAGCTCGGGCCGGCGCGGAGGCGAGGCGCAACAGGGCCCGCTCTCCGCAGCGGGCTGACCCGGATCGCTCACCGCGACCCACGTTCGGACGAGCTAGCTCGTCGTCGCCGCGGACCGCGCGAGCGATCCGAATCCAGGCTCCGCCCGGCGCTTCCCGGCCGGAGTCAAACGGAGAGGGCGCCGACTCGACCGCATTCCTCGCGCGCGGGGAAGAAGTCCAGGGCTCGGGCGTCCGCGCCCTACCGGTTGCTTTGCGAGCGTCGCTCGAGCCCTGGCAGGGGAGTCCACCGCGAAGTTCGCTCTGAATTTCGCGCCGCGGCGGGTCTCGGGTCGGGTGTCGGGCCCCCGCGTAGCAGCGGCGATCGCGTCATCGAAGGCCGCGCCCGTTGGATCGATCGAGCGCCGCCCGGTAGCATCCGTGCTGAGAACCCTGTGAGCCGATCATGAACACCGCCGCCGCCAAGACACTGGTTTGGACCGCCGCCACGGTCGTCGGAGCGGGCCTGGTCGCCCACGTGGCCTGGTTCCTCGCCCACCGCGCCGAATTCTCGGCGGCCGTTCCGCGCGAGACCATGGAGTCGAAGCTCAAGGAGATCCGCGAGATCCCCCAGCGCGTGCAGAACGTGGTCGACTACAACCTCGTGAAGCGCGGAGTCGGCCGCGAGCTCGACTGGAGCGGCAAGCCGCCGCCGCCGCCGCCGGCCGTGGTCGAGGTCGAGGAAAAGTCCGCCGAGAAGGTCCGCGATCCGCTCGAGAAGTACGTCATCGTGCGCGCCGTCAAGGTCGACGCGGTCGACGACGCGAGCAGCGACGCGTTCATCAAGTACAAGCCCGACGCGCGAGTCACGCTTCCGCCCGCCGTCACCGACGGCACGGTGATCAAGCGCATCGGCGAGCGCCTCGACGGCGACGTCCTCGGCCAGGTGAAGATCGTCGCGATCCTCCCCGAGGGGGTGAAGTTCAGCTTCATCAACGATCCGCAGCGCGGACACGAACTGGTGAGGCCGCAGGAGTACGACCTCGGCGCGACCTTCCGCGTGCTCGCCGACGGCGACGTGCTGCCCTCGCCGGATTCGTCGACGATCTCCATTCCGCGCCGCGTCGACAATTCGCCGCTCGCGCAGACGATGCAGATCAGCCCCAACCGCTTCCGCATCGGCGTCGACGACGCGCGCGAGATCGACGAGCGCTACGCCGAGATCCTCACCGAGGAAGTCGGCTACCGACGCAGCCGCGACCCGGTGACGCGCCAACCCAACGGCATCGAGATCACCTCGGTGAAACCCGGGTCGATCGCCTCGCGCCACGGCGTGCAGCAAGGCGACGTGATCAAGTCGATCAACGGCCACGCGGTGACCAGCGAGTCCGAGGCGATCCAGTTCGTGAAGCAGAACAAGGACAACTACGACGTGTGGGAGATCGAGGTGTGGAACCGCGGTCAGACGCGCACGATCACGTACTATCCGCCGCAGAATTAGGCGGAAGCTGCCCTCCGCGGGAGTAGCTCGAAGCACGAGCGCGGAGCAGCACAGGGGCCGCGAAGCACCCGCGGCGCGCAGCGCGGACCCGCAAGGAGCCAGGATGGGCACGAGTTCGTCGCCGGGTGAGAACGAACGCCGAGTGTGGACACTCGACGTCGGGAACAGCCGCGGGAAGCTGCGACGCTGGCGGAGTTCGAGCGGGTCGGCCGTGGACCGGCCGAGCTGGAACGCGGAGCGCGCGTCGGACGCGGGCGACGAATGGCCGCTTCCGGAACTGCTCGCCGGGCTCTCGCGGGCGCTCGACGCCGAAACGAACCTCGCCTCCGTGCACGCCGCGGTTTCGTGCGTCGCTTCGACAGCGCTCGAGCAGAGCGTTGCGCAGCTCTTCGAGGCGCGGCTCCCGCGGCGAGCGCTCGGGACGCCGCACAGCGGACTCGAGAACTTGTGCCAGCCGCCGGAAGGCGTCGGCCGAGATCGACTGTTCGCCGCGCGCGGCGCCGTCGAGCGAATCGGACGCTCCGCGCTCGTGGTCGACATCGGAAGCGCCCTGACGGTCGACCTGGTGCGAGCGGCGGGAACGGCGGACGCGGCGCGCGGGGCTGCGAGGTTCCGCGTCGGCAGTTTTTGCGGCGGCGCGATCGCTCCCGGTCCCGCGCTGCTCGCTTCGTCGCTCCACGGGCTCACGGCGCGGCTGCCGGCCGTCGACGTGCGGCCGCCCGTCGTGGCGCTGGGGCAGAGCACGAACGCGGCGATCTCGTCGGGAGTGTTTCACGGGTTGCGCGGCGCGGTGCGCGAGCTCGTCGAGCGCCTCGGCGCGGAAGCGGGCGAGCCCACGCTGCCAGTCGTCGTGACCGGCGGCGCGGCCTCGTGGGTGCTCGATCCGCCGCTCTTCCTCGGGCGCGAAGTGCGGTTCGAACCCGAGCTCGTGCACTTCGGCTTGCTGCACGCGGCGCTCGACCGCCTGTCGGCCGACGCGAACGGCGCGACGAACTCCCCATGGCCGGGCGCGACACGGCGCCGACCCGAGGGCGCGTGAGGGTGCGCCTGCTCACTCCGCCCGGCGCGGGCGGCGTTGCCGTGCTCGAACTCGCGGGGCCGGACGCGCGCGAGGGCCTCGCGCGGCTGTGGTCCGGCGCGCGGACGGCGCGGCCTGGCTCGCTGAAACTCGCACGGCTCGAACTCGACGGCGAAGCGCTCGACGAAGCGCTGGTGTGGATCGAGAGCGCCGCGCGCATCGAGTTGCACTTGCACGGCAGTCCGCCCCTCGTGCGGACGTTGCTCTCGAAACTGTCGGCCGATCCGGCCGCGCTTCCTTCGCGCGCCGGCGAGCGAGCCGCGATCGAAGAACGCGCGTGGAGGTTGCTGCCCCACGCCGCGAGCGAAGCGGCGGCGCGGCTGCTGGTCGATCAGGCTCGAGGTGCGCTGCGCGTCGAGCTTCGGCGGATCCTCGCGCTCGAGTCGAGCGCACTCGCGCGCGCTTCGCTCGCGCAACTGCTCGAGAGCGCGCGGCTCGCGCGGCGGTGCACCTGCGCCACGACGGTCGCGCTCGTGGGGCCCGTGAACGCCGGAAAGTCGACACTCTTCAACGCGCTCGTGGGGGAGCAGCGCGCGATCGTGGGACCGGCGCCCGGGGTGACGCGCGACTTGCTCGTCGCTCGCACGCAGATCGGCGAGTGGCCGGTGGTGCTCGTCGACACGGCGGGGGAGCGCGAGCTCGCAGGCCGAGCGGGCCCCAGTGTCGAGATCGAGGCCTTCGGTCAGCGGCTCGCGGGGGACGCGCAGCGCGACGCCGAGTGGATCGTGCGCTTGATCCCCAGCGATCGCGCCAGCGGTGAACTCAACACTGGGGCGACGGGCCGCGGCGAGCGCGCGCGCGGCGGCGCGCCACAGTCGTGGGTCGCGAGCCGCGCCGACCTCGCTTCGCGGGCGCTGCCCGGCTTCGACGCCTCGCTTTCAGCGGGCCCCGATCCGCACGGTGCGGCGGCGACGATCTCCGAGCTGTTTCACGCGACGTTCGCGCTGCCGCAGCGCGCCTGGACGGCGGGCCGGGCCGCGCCGTTCGACGCGCGGGGTGTCGAAGGCGTCACCTCGGCGCTGGAGGCCGCGAGCGCGGGTCGCGAAGGGTGGCGCGAGCCGCTCGCGGCGCTGCTCGCGGATTGATTGCCCGGCGCACCGCCGATAAGCTCCGCCGTTCGACCGACGAGGTGTGCTCGTGCGCCACCGAACTCGGGCGGAATGAACTCCGGCCGCCGTCATCTGGTTTCGATCGACGACCTCTCGCTGGCCGAGATCAAGTCGCTATTCGAGCACGCTCGGCGGTTCTCCGAAGACCTGCGCGGCTTCGCGAACCTCTGCCCCGGGCTGATCTCGGCGAGCTTGTTCTACGAGCCGTCGACGCGCACGCGCCTGTCGTTCGAGTCGGCGATGCTGCGTTTGGGCGGCGGGGTGCTGACCGCGGCGGACATGCGCTCGACGTCGGCGTCGAAGGGCGAGTCGCTGGCCGACACGGTGCGCGTGGTGAGCGGCGCCTACGCCGACGTCATCGTGCTGCGCCACGCGAGCGAAGGCGCGGCGCGCCTCGCGGCGCAGTTCTCCGGCGTTCCGGTGGTGAACGCGGGCGACGGAAGCCACGAGCATCCGACGCAGACGCTGTGCGATCTCTACAACTTGTGGATCGAGCGCGGACGCATCGAAGGCATCAACGTCGTGCTCGCCGGAGACCTGCGCCACAGCCGCACGATCCACTCGTTCGTGTACGCGCTCGCGCGCTTCGGAGCGAACATCGTGTGCGTGCCGCAGCCCGGCTTCGAGCTGCCGGCCTATGTCGTGCAGCGCTTGCGAGAAGAGTTCGCGGTCGAGCCTGTGCGCGCCGACGCCACGCGCCTCGGCGACCTCGCACAGTCCTCCGACGCCGTGTACCTGACGCCGCAGAAGCCGCACCAACTCAGCCTCTTCACCGACGGCGGCAAGGGGCTGGCGGTGGGGCGCGTCGACGCGCTGTACATGACGCGGCCGCAGACCGAGCGCTTCACGGATCAGGACGCGCCGATCCAGAAGTACCAACAGCTCTCCAAGCGCGAGATGTCCGCGGAGTCGCTGCGCGATGCGGTGGTGATGCACCCGTTGCCGCGGCGCGACGAGATCCAGCCGGAACTCGACGAGGATCCGCGCAGCATCTACTTCAAGCAGGCCGCGCGCGGTGTCCCGATCCGCATGGCGATCCTGGCCTTCTTGCTCGGTCGGATCGAACTCGGCGTGCCGGTGCACGAGTTCGACTCGCGGTTGTTCCCCGCGCCCGCCGGCGTGAATCCGTGCCGCAATCCGACGTGCATCTCGCGCACCGAAACGCGCCACGTCCGCGCGCTGTTCCGGCTCGCCGCGCGTTTTCCGGTGCGCGCGCACTGCGGGTACTGCTCGCACGAGATCGTCGCCCCGTTCGTCGGCTGCACGACGACGCTGCTCTACCACCCCTTCGACTCGGCCTCCGCGCGCCGCATCCGGCCCGACCACATGGTCTTCTTCGCCACCGAGGCCGAAGCTCTCGAGGCGCACTACCAGCCGGCGACACGGGTGGGCTCGTTGAGCCCCTGACTCCGGCCAAGCGGGCGCCCGCGTCCGCTCGGCGACATGGGCGGCGGCATCGGCGGCGACCGGAGCGACTGTGCGGAATCGCACCGGGTCGACGCGCGCGGCGTGCGGTTGCGGCGGCTGGGTGGCGCGCGGAACGCGTGGCGGACCTCGACCGGGGGCCGAGCGGGCCCCGGCGATCGGATGTAAGTGCCGTCATCGGCCGGAATTAGGACGTGTTCGGCGGGGTGCAGCGCCCCGGCGCCGTGAGCGGCATAGGGTTTGTGTGCTGCTTGGGTAAGCCGCTCTTTGACCTTCGCGCCGCAGGTCCGGTCCCGTGCAGGGACTCGGGTCTTCCGGCGTCGCGATCCGCCAAGCTCCGGACTCTCCCTGGCCTTCGTTCGCCGCGCGCGGCGAGTCGTCGCCGCGAGGTGTCCGGCGCCGCGCCAAACGTTCGGTGTCGGGCGTTTCGTTCGGCGAGCCCGGCGAAGTCAAAATTGTCACGCAGGCCCGCGCCGAGCGGCCACGCTCTCTATATCATCCGCGCAGTCAAGTGTTCCGCGAGCGGTGTCGCGGGTGGGTCGGGGCCGTCCCTGGGCCGTCTCTGTGACGTCTCTGGACCGCCCCTGGGCTACCCCCTGCACCGTCCCGCGTCGTCGCCGCCGGCACTGGCCGGACCGACGGCCTTTCGCGTTCCCCTGACCTGACGTGCTTCGGCGCGCCCCCGCGTGGGCGCTGCGCCGGGGCGCGTCCCCTGGACGCCGCTGTTGGCACGACGGCGCGGCGTACCTGGGGTGAACGACCCGTACCGTCCTACAGAATGCGTTTCGCCATGATCTCGATCCCCAATCCGCTTTCGAAGCCCTCCGCCTCCGCGGCGGAGTCGAGCGCCTGGATGCTCGGAACGCCCGCGCGCACGTGGGCCCTCGGGCTGCTGGTGGCGCTCGGGAGCGGAGCGCTGAGCGGCTGCTCCGGCGGCGGTGGAGCCCCGGCTCCCGACGCGATCCCGATCGGCTCGATCGCCCAGCACCCCGACTCGAATCCGCAGGCGCCGACGTTCTTCGTCGCCGAGGATCCGACCTCGGGACCCGCGTCGAGTCTGCAGATCCTCGACACGTACTGGGGTCGCCTGGTCGAGGTTTACGACGTCGACGGCTCGACGCCGGTGTTCACGAACTTCGTGGTCGACGACCAGATCGTCGGCGACGGGCTGACGTACGCGCTCGAGCGGGACCCGATCACGGACGTCGAGCGCCTCCGCATTCTCCACGACCAGGACACGCCCGAGTTCTACAGCGCGGTCCTGGGCCTCGAGGCGAACCTTCAGGTCTTGCTGAAGAAGAGCGTCGCTCCGTCGGAGTTGCCGCCCTTCACCGCGGTGGCGCGCAATGCGGCGCTGATGGTCAAGTTCAACGACCTGCTCGACCCCAGCACGATCAGCCCCGAGACCTTCCGGATCCTGACCGGCTACGCTCCGTCGCAGCCCTTCGAAGCGCGCATCTTCCCGGACACCAGCCACGGCAATCTGTCGGGCGGGAACTTCTACTCGACGCGCGTGATCATCGACTTCACGGTGTCGGAGCTCGAGGCGTCGGGCACGAGCCTGCCGCTGAACGCGCTGGGATTGCCGACGGCGCTCAGCACGACGCTGCCCAACGTCGTCGTTCGCATTCCGAGCCAGGAGAGCCCGGCGAACCAGCAGTTCACGGTGCTGCGCGCGCTCGGCGGACGAGCGATCGCCTTCACGAACAACGGCCCGAGCGATCCGCTGTCGCCGACCTTGGACGTGCTCCGCGCGTTCCGCTCCGGCGGGTCCGCCGAGGTCACCGGCGACGCGAACAACGGCTTCCTCATCGACAATGCCGAGCCGGTGGTGATCGGTCAGCAGTCGATGGACTTGCTGAACACCCTCAACTTCACGCTGGGGTTGAACCAGCCCGCGTCGATTCGCTTCCACACGCCGAGCTGCGCTTACGCGCCGCAGATCGGGGACGTGCTCGAGGTGAACTCGATCCGCATGCGAGTCGTGCAGCCGCCCTCGGGCACGCCGTTCAACGGCGTCGTCGGCCCCTTCCAGGTGCGCCCGTTGTGCGACACCTGCGACCCGCCGGTGATCATCGTCAACACGAACAACCCGCCGGCGGGCACCATCCGTTCGCCGTACCGGCCGCAGACCGGCGGCACCCCGGACCCCGAGTATCCGGCCTGCTTCCTCAAGTTCCTGCCGCAGCCCGCCACTCCGCCGGCGACCGGCATTCCGATCGACGCGACGATCTCGGTGACCTTCAGCGAACCGATCGACCCGGCGACGATGCGGCCCTTCGACACGATGGTGCTGTCGTACGTCAACAACGCGCCGAGCACGAGCCCGATCCACGCGGACGTCGTCGGCAATGTCCTGCCGTCGCCGGACCGCCGAACGTTCACGTTCCAACCCTCGCTGCCGCTGCGCCGCGTGCTCCCGAACGGCGAAGCGGACTCGTACTCGCTCGCGCTCGCGGCGGGCAATGCTCCGATCCGCGACCTCGCGGGCAACGAGTTGGTGGAGACACTTCCGCCCGCGCCGTTCACGATCAGCACCTTGGGGCCGACCTTCGACAGCGGCGGCGTGCGCCTCAAGTTCGACTCGCTCGACGAAGACTTGGACGGCCAGCCGGAGCTGCGCGGTCAATTCCTCTACGACATCCAGCGCGAGGCCATCAAGCCGCGCGCCGTGCAACGCTTCTCGGCGGTCGTCGACCGCACGGTGCCGTCGGTCGGCGCGATGGTCGACCTGCCGCAGTTCAACCTGCAGACGCCGCTGTCGAACAACGGCAGCCGTCTGATGCGCGTGTGGCGGTACCACGACGTCGCCGGCTTCGGCTTGCGCGACGACACGACCCACAACCTCGACGTCGAGGGCATGTGGTGGCAGCCCTTCGGCGGCACGCTGCAGGTCGACAACTTCTCGGAGTTCTCGATCGGAGTGACGCACTCGAAGTACCTGCCCGACGAGAACCTCGACACCGGTCTGCTCCCGCAGTTCACCGCCTCGGGCCTGGTGCAGATCTTCGACAACAACATGGTCGACAAGGTCGGGGATCCGATGACGATCCTCGCGCCGCGCGCGCGCGGCTACCAGGTGCTCCCGACCGACCTGGCCACCTCGACTTCGGGCAACGTGATCGCGCCCTTCCCGATCAATCGCGGCATCCCGCAGTCGGAGTTCCTCTACTGGACCTGGCGCGACACCGCGAAGCTCCAGCTCGGTGGACCGGGCGGCACCGGCGCTGACACCGCGCGACTGCAGACGGTCCTCGGCGTGGCCGCGACGAACAAGGGCTTCTACCCGGTGAACAAGGTGCCGACGATCGGCCTGCCGTTGCTCACCGAGTTCCGGACCTACCCCGACGCGCTCTCCTCGGGCCAGAACGGCTTCCGCATCGCGATCGCGATCAACTCGTCGGCGCGCCCGTACTTCCGCGTGTTCTCGACCGGCGGCGTGCATCCGACCACGGGCAAGGTGACCTCGGTCCAGCCCGATTCCGCGGCCTCCGCGTCGGGCGGCATCAACCCGACGACGGGTGCGGCGACGTGGTGGGGGGACAACACCTTCTACTACGGACAAGCGGACTTCCTGGTGCGCATCAGCCG
>CALFYL010000287.1 GCA_937952135.1 uncultured Planctomycetia bacterium | reverse complement strand
CCTGGGCGGCGTTCTTCGCCGCGAGTAGGCGGTCCGCGGCGCCGGCCCGAGTCGCTGGCCCGAGTCGCCGCCCCGAATCGCGCTGGGCGCCAAATTCTTCGCAGAATCCCGCGACGGCGGGCGCCTCGGCGTCCACTCTTGCGAGGCGATGTCGAACGGCGAAGCCCCGATGATCGAACGCTTGCTGGCCCAGGAGGGCTGGTTGCGGCGTTTGGCGCGCGCGCTGGTCGCCGACGCCTCGCTGGCGGACGACGTGGCGCAGGAAACCTGGGCGCGCGTGCTCGAACGGCCGCCGCAGAGCGTGGAGTCGCCGCGCGCCTGGCTCGCGCGCGTCGCCCGGCGCGTCGTCGGGGAACGTGTGCGCGACGAACGCAACCGCGCCCGGCGTGAACACGTGTTTGCGAGCGAGCGCTTCGAGGCCGCGGACGAATCGGCCTTTGCCGAACGCGTCGAAGCGGCGGCGCAGTTGCAGCGGGACTTGGCGCGCGCGGTTCTCGCGCTCTCCGAGCCGGGCCGCTCGACGGTCGTGCTGCGCTACTTCGAGGGCCGCTCTTCGGCGCAGATCGCGCGCGACACGGGCACGCCCGAGTCGACCGTGCGCAACCGCTTGCGGCGTGCGCTGGCCGAGCTGCGGGCCGAGTTGGAACGCTCGTCGGGCGGCGGGCGCGGCGCGTGGCTCGGCGCCCTCGCGCCGCTCGCTCTAACGGATACGGCGCCGCTTTCACGTTCGAGTCTAGGTCTCGTGAAGCTGGGGATGGTCATGGGCCTGAAGCTCAAGCTCGCCGTGGCGTTCGGCGTCGTGCTCGTCGCGGCGCTTCCCTTCGTGGTCGACGCAAGCTCTCCGACGCCCGCCGAGGTCGCCGCGCCGCCAGCGTCCGAACCTGTCGCGTTCGCGCCGCTCGACGAAACGCCGGACGTGCGCGTCGCTCGCACCGCCACGTCGGCGCCCGCGCCCGAGCCCGCGCCGACCCGCTCGGGCGAGAAGCACGAGAAGCCTGCCGAGGTTTCACCGCTCGCTCCCGGAGTGCTCGAAGTGCTCGTGGTGCGCGTCGAAGGCGCCGACGGTTCGACCGAGACGCCCGTGACGAACGGTCGTGTGTGGCTCGGACTGAGCGGAGTGTTCCTGCCTCGCGAGTTGGAGGCCGATCCCGAAGCGACGCGCGTCGCGAGTCTCGATGCTTTCGGGGTCGCTCGCTTCTACGGCGTTCCGCACGGTCAACGCGCGGTCGGCGTGCAGCTCGGGCACGCGCCGATCGTGCAAAGCTCGGCCACCGTTCGCGCGGCGGAAGGCGCGCGGCACGTCGTTCGGATCGGCGGCGGCGGCGTGCGCGGAACCGTGTACGACTACGGCGGTGCGGTCGTTGCCGGAGCTCGGATGCAGTTCAGCAGCGCCAGCCGAGACGGCGAGACGCCGAAGTTCTTCGGGGAGGATCGCGTGAACGTGGTCACGTGGACCGATGCGGAGGGACGCTTCGAAGTCCTGCACCTGCGGAGCGGCACGTTCGGCGTCGGCGTCGATTTCTCCGGGGTGCAGAACTCGAAGGGCGGCGAGTACAACGTCCTGATCGAGGCGCCCGCGGAAACGGTGCTGGAGCACGACTTCGGCGAGCCGGACGGATGGCCGCTGTGGCGCGGCGTCGTGCGGACAGCGACGGGAGACGCGGCGAGCGGACGGAAGTCCGTGGTCAGCGGTGGAAGCCTGCGCCTTTGGCGCACGGACACCTGGGGCTTCAGCGACCATCCGTGGAACGAGGACGGTTCGTTCGCCATCCGCGCGGCGCCCGGGGCGTACAACGTGCTCGTCCACCTTCCGGACCGCAGCGGGCCGGTCGGCGCGCCGCACCAAGTCGTGATCGAGAAGCGAGCGCGCGGCGGCGAAGCGCTCGAGCGCGACCTCGTCATCCCGGGCGCGACCGTCGTCGGCGTGGTGGGTTCGGCCCGCCGCTGGATCAGCCTGCGCGAGACGCCGGACGCGCCGCCGCTGGTGTCGATGGGGCGCGCGGCCGACGGCCGCTACCGCGTCGACGGTGTTCCGCCCGGGACGTGGTGGCTGACGGCCGACGAGCGCTCGGTCGAGTTCGTCGTGACGCCGACCGACACGATCGTCACGGTTGACTTGCCCTGAACCCGCGCTTGCCGGCCGTGTGGGGGCCGCGTTGGGGCGTCGGGCGTTCGTCCGGGGGCTTCGAACTGGGCGCGCGCTCGCGGCCCGAGTAGAGTTGCTCGCTTGGCCGGTCGAAAAGGCGTTCGCACCGCTGGCCGGCGCCTCGCTTGAAGATCGTCCTCATCTCGCCTCCCAGCCCGCCGGAGTTCCGCGTCAGCCGCGGCTTGATGGGCGGCTTTGGCATGGCGGTCAATCCGGGGCTGCTCTACCCGCCGATCGAGCTCGCGCACGTCGCGAGCGTGCTGGAAGCCGAGGGGCACACGGTCGCCATCCACGACAGCGACGCGGCGGGCCACGGACCGGAAGAGACGGTCGCGGCGGTCGCGGCGCACGCGCCGCAGTTCGTGGCGCTCGATTCGTCGAGCACGTCGCTCGACCGCGACCTCGAACTCGCGCGCGCCATCCGCTCGAAGCTGAAGATCCCCGTCGCGATGCTCGGCAGCCAGGTCACGTTCACGCCGGGCGAGATCTTCCAGGCCGACAACGTCGACTGCGTCGTGCGCGGCGAGCCCGAGTACACCGTGCGCGACCTCGCGCGGCGCGTCGCGGCGAGCAGCGGCGCTTCGAGCGAGATCTTCGCGGGCGTCGAAGGCATTTCGTGGCGCCGCGCGAACGGCGAGATCGTCCACGAGCCCGAGCGCGACAAGATCAAGAACCTCGACGAGCTGCCGCTGCCCGCGCGCCACCTGCTCGACAACCAGCGCTACCGCTTCCCCGGCGTCGAAGGCGCGATCACCACCGTCAAGAGCTCGCGCGGCTGCCCGCTCGACTGCTCGTTCTGCGGCTACACGCTCGCGCAGGGCCTGCGCTTTCGATTCCGCTCGCCTGCGAACGTGCTGGCCGAGCTGATCGAGATCCGCCGCAAGCACAACATCTCGCACGTCGTGTTCCGCGACCCGATCTTCACCACGCGCAAGGATCGCGTGCACGAGATCTGCGACGGAATCCTCGCGGAGAAGCTCGAGCTCGAGTGGCAGTGCGAGACGGCCGTGAAGGTGCTCGACCGGCCGCTGCTCGAAAAGATGGCGAAGGCCGGATGCGTGCACATCTCGCTGGGCGTGGAGTCCGGCAACGCCGAGATCCAGAAGAAGCACTGCGGCGCGAAGTTGCTCGACAAGGAACAAGCGGTGCGCGTGTTCCAGGATGCGCGCGAGCTCGGCATCGAGACGCGCGCCTTCTGCATGATCGGCTTCCCCGAGGAGACGCCGGCGATGGTGGACGAGACGCTCGAGCTCGTCGAGCGCTGCGATCCGGACCAAGTGCAGTTCTGCGCGGTCACCGCGTATCCCGGCACGCCGCTCTACAAGATGCTCAAGGGTGAGCGCGACTTCGACTACGCGACGATGACCGGCTTCCAGGCGCTCGAAGGCAACGAGTTCATGAGCGCGGCGCAGATCGAAGCCAAGATCCGCGAGGCTTATCGGCGTTTCTACCGCCGCCCCAAGCGCCTCGCGCGCGAACTGCGCAGTCCGTTGCGGCTCGCCGGCAAAGTCGCGCGCTACTTCACGCTGTTCCGCAAGCGGGCCTGACCTTTCGCCGGACGGCGGGAGTTTCGCGCGGCGCTTCGGTTCCTATGCTCTGCGGTCATGAAGACCCGAGCGAAGAAGAAGTCCACGACCGGCTACCTGCACGGGTTCACGCTCGAGGAGCAGGACCGGCTCTACCGACAGGCGCGTTTCCTCGAGCACCGCGTGCACGAGGGGCTGCCGCTGCGGCGTGCGAAGAACCTGATCGAGATCGGCTGCGGCGTCGGCGCGCAGACCGACATCCTCCTGCGGAGGCATCCCGAACTGCACGTCACCGGCGTCGACGCGTCCGCCGACCAGCTCGAGCGCGCTGGCGAGCACTTGCGTCGACTGCCGTGGGCGAAGGGCCGCGCGAAGTTCGTCCAGGGCGATGCGGGACAGCTCAAGTTCGCCGCGGACAGCTTCGACTCGGCCTTCCTGTGCTGGATCCTCGAGCACGTGCCCGATCCGTTGCTCGTGCTCTCCGAGGCGCGTCGCGTGCTACGCCCTGGCTCGCCGATCGTGGTGACCGAGGTGCTCAACGCCACCTTCTTCCTCGAACCCTACAGCCCGCACACGCTCGCGTACTGGATGGCCTTCAACGACCATCAGCTCGAGCTCGGCGGCGATCCCTTCGTCGGCGCGAAGCTCGGCAACTTCCTGCAAGCCGTCGGCTACCGCGACATCGAAGTCGAGGTCAAACCCATCCACCTCGACAACCGCTTCCCCGGCGAACGCGCGGAATTCATCGCCTACTGGAGCGAATTGCTCCTCTCGGGCGCGCCGGGCCTCGCGCGCGCGGGCAAGGTGTCCGCGAAGACGGTCGCGGCCATGCAAGCCGAGCTCGAGGCCGTCGCCCACAACCCCAACGCCGTGTTCTTCTACTCGTTCGTCCAAGCGCGGGCTCGAGTGTTGTGAGCGGCGATCGCAGCCGCCCGACCGCGCTCGCGCGCGCCAGCTTTCGACGTCGAGCGATCGTTGCGGGCCTCGCGGCGTTTCTTTGGGCGTCGTCGTGCGAACACGTCGCCCCGCCGGTCGTCGAAGTGATCGGCGACGCGCGCGTCCTCGTGACGCCGCACCCTCCGCGCGTCGGGCGCGTCGGCGTGCAGCTCGATTTGCCGCCCGAGTTCTTGCCCGATCCGCACTTCGGAAAGCGCGTGAGCTTCTCGGCGCAGTCGCCGAATCCGTCCGCGCAACCTCAGCAGGGCGAGGCATTGGAGTCGCGAGACGTCGCTCATCGCTTCACCTTCGAGTTCGACGCCGATTGCGCCGGTGTGTGGCGCGTCTCGTACGAAGCGACGTGGCCTGACGGCCGGCCCTTCGACAGCGGCCGGATCCTCCTGCGCGACGTTCGATGAACGCGTCGTGAAGCTGTCGATCCCGCCAGCACGGGGATCGCCGCTCCGGCTGCGCGGCGAATCCCGCGCGAGCTTGTTGATGCGCGTCGCGTGCATGGATCTACTGTGCGCCGCGCGGCGGTCGATCGCGCGTGTCGAGCCGAGTGCGGGCCAAGGGCCCGAGAAGGAGCACGCCGTGAGCTTGGAACTCGATGTGAACGGACAACGAGTGGCGGTCGACGTCGATCCGACGACGCCGCTCTTGTGGGTGCTGCGCGAAGCGTTGCACCTCACGGGAACGAAGTACGGCTGCGGCGCCGCGCAGTGCGGCGCGTGCACGGTGCACCTCGACGGCCAGGCGGTGCGCAGTTGCGTGTACCCGGTCGCCGCGGCGGCGGGCAAGCGCGTGACGACGATCGAGGGGCTCGCGAGCGACGCGAAGAACCCGCTCGTCGAAGCGTGGATCGAAGTCGACGTGCCGCAGTGTGGTTACTGCCAGTCGGGACAGATCATGAGCGCTTCGGTGCTGCTCGCGGAGACCTCGAAGCCGACCGACGCGCAGATCGACGCGTGCATGGGCGGCAACGTATGCCGCTGCGCGACCTATGTGCGCATCCGGCAGGCGATCCATCGTGCGGCCGAACTTGGGGCGCGGAGGGAAGTGAGATGAGCGCAACTCGACTTCAACGCCGCGATTTCCTGCGCGTGTCGCTCGCCGCTGGCGGCGGACTGCTGATCGGATTCCGATCGCCGGCGAGCGCCGCGAGCTCGACGCCGGCCGCGCTTCGACCCGACGTGTTCGCACCGAACGCGTGGGTGCGCATTTCGACCGCCGGCGCCGTCACGGTGATGATCAACAAGGCCGAAATGGGCCAGGGCGTGTCGACCGCGCTCGCGATGGTGCTCGCCGAGGAGCTCGACGCCGATTGGAAGACCGTCGGCTTCGAGTTCGCGCCGGCCGCGCCCGAGTACGGCGACCCGGTCTACCACCTGCAAATGGTCGGCGGCAGCACCAGCGTGAAGCACATGTACGAGCCGCTGCGCGCGGCGGGCGCGATGGCGCGCGCGCTGCTCGTGAAAGCCGCGGCCGCGCAGTGGGGCGTTGGCGAGGGCGAGTGCTCGACCGAGAACGGCGCTGTCGTGCATGCGGCGAGCGAGCGTCGCGCGAACTACGGCGACCTGGCGAGCGCTGCGGCGCAGCTCGAAGCGCCCGCCGACGTGAAGCTCAAGGACCCCGCGAAGTTCAAACGCATCGGCGTTTCGACGCGCCGGCTCGACACGCCCGACAAATCGCGCGGCGTGGCGAAGTTCGCGATCGACATCGAGCTGCCCGGCATGCTCACGGCGCTCGTCGCGCACCCGCCGACCTTCGGCGGCCGCGCGAAGTCGATCTCCGACGCCGCGGCGCTCGCGGTCCCCGGCGTGGTCAAGGTCGTCGACGTCGGTTCCGGCGTGGCGGTGATCGCGAAGAACTTCTGGGCCGCCAAGCGCGGCCGCGAAGCGTTGAAGATCGAATGGGACCTCGGCGCGAACGCCGCGCTCTCGAGCGAACGATTGCGCGCCGAGTACCGCCAACTTTCGCGAACGCCCGGGCTCGTCGCGCGCCTGGACGGCGATGGCGAAGAGGCCTTGAGCGCGGGCGCAAGGGTCCTCGAAGCCGACTTCGAGCTGCCCTATCTCGCGCACGCGCCGATGGAGCCGCTCGCCTGCGTCGTCGACCTGCGCGCGGACTCGATGGACATCTGGGCCGGTTCGCAGTTCCAGACCGTCGACCAGGGCGCGGCCGCGGCGGTCGCGGGGCTCGCCCCGGAGCGCGTGAGGCTGCACACGACTTTCCTCGGCGGCGGCTTCGGCCGGCGCGCGAACCCGGTCGCCGATTACATCGTCGAAGGCGTGCAGATCGCTCGGCACGCGGGCGCGCCGGTCAAGTTGATCTGGACACGCGACGACGACATGCGCGGCGGCTACTACCGGCCGATGTGGCACAGCCGCATCCGCGGCGCGCTCGATTCGAAGGGCGAACTCGTCGCCTGGGCGCACACGATCGTCGGCCAGTCCTTCATCGCCGGCACGGCCTTCGAGCCCTTCATCATCAAGGACGGCATCGACGGCACGTCGGTCGAAGGCGCGGTCGATCTGCCCTACGCGATCCCGAACGTGCAGGTCGAGCTGCACACGACGAAGGTCGGCGTGCCGACGCTGTGGTGGCGCTCGGTGGGGCATTCGCACACCGCTTTCGTCGTCGAGCACTTCTTCGACGAGCTCGCGCGCGCCGCGAAGCAGGATCCCTACGAGCATCGCCGGCGCCTGCTGGCGGCTCATCCGCGCCAACTCGCCGTGCTCGAACGCGCGGCGAGCGCCGCGGGCTGGGGCCAACCGCTCCCCGAAGGTCGCGCGCGCGGCATCGCGCTTCACGCGTCGTTCAGCTCGATCGTCGCGCAGGTCGTCGAGGCCTCGCTCGAGGGCGGCGAAGTTCGCGTGCACCGCGTGGTGTGCGCCGTCGACTGCGGGCGCATCGTGAACCCCGACACCGTCGTGGCGCAGCTCGAAGGCGCTGTCGGCTTCGGCATCACGTCCGCGCTCTACAGCGAGATCTCGCTGCGCGACGGTCGCGTCGAGCAGTCGAACTTCCACGACTACAAGATGCTGCGCATGCACCAGATGCCGAAGGTCGAAGTGCACTTGATCGCGAGCGACCAGCCGCCGACGGGCATCGGAGAACCCGGTGTTCCGCCGGTCGCGCCCGCGCTGTGCAACGCGCTGCTCGCGCTGACCGGCAAGCCGATCCACCGGCTGCCGATCCGCGTCGAAGACCTCGGAACGAAGGGAGCTTGAGCATGCGCGCCACGTTCAGTCGATCGCGTGCGCTGGTCAATTTCGCAGCTGCGCTGGTCAATTTCGCAGCTGCGCTGGGCCTCGCGCTGGTGCTGATCCAGTGCAGCACGACGGATTCCGACGCCGCGCCGCCGGCGGGCGAGCGCAAGGCGTCGAGCGAAGCGACGCTCGCGGCCTGGGAGACGGTCTACACCGTGTTGCAGCATCCGCGCTGCATGAACTGCCATCCGGCCGGCGACGCGCCGCTGCAGGGCAATCAAAGTCGAGCGCACGCGCAGAACGTCACGCGCGGCCCGGACGGCAACGGGATGTTCGCGATGCGCTGCAACACCTGCCACCAGGAGAGCAACGTCGCCGGGCCGAACATGCCGCCGGGCGCACCGCACTGGAAACTGCCCGAACCGAAGATGCCGCTCGTGTTCGAGGGCCGCAGCTCCGGCGAGCTCTGCCGGCAGATGCTCGATCCGGCGCAGAACGGCGGCCGCACTCCTGAGCAACTCTTCGAGCACCTCGCGCACGATCCGCTCGTGCTGTGGGGCTGGAATCCCGGCGACGGCCGCGACCCGGTGTCCACGCCGCATGCCGAGCTCGTGCGCGCGGCGCGCGCGTGGATCGACGGCGGCTGCGGCTGCCCGGACTGACGCGTTTCGCGGCGAGCGAGTAGGTTGGAACCTACGGAGCTGATCGCATGAACGTCGTCGCACTCGTTGCTGGGCTTGGAGGACTGTTCTCGCAGCAGGTTGAGCTCGAGCCTCGTCCGACGGGCGTGGAGTTCCCGGTCGTCGCGCTGCTTGGGGACTGCGACGCCGACGGTGTCGCGGACTTCGCGGTGTGCGGCGAAGCGAACGCAGCAGCGAAGAAGGGGCGCGTGCTCGTACAACTTCGCTCCGGCACGAACGGCGACGTGATCAGGGCGACGGAGTTCGAGTCGAGCTGCGGGCCGGTGCGAGCGGTGTTCGTCGGCGACAGCCGTGAGTCGCAGGACGGGGAGCTCGCGCTCGTGTTCCTCGGCGGTGCACGCTCCACGGCAAGCGACACCTGGCATTGCGCTTCGAGGCTGGAGCTGATTTCGATCGCGACGTTCGAGCGCCGCACGTTGCCGCTTCGCGCGGCGGGGGACTCGCGGTTTGGCGTGTCGGCGGCGCTCTGGCCGGCGCGGGGTTCGAGCGAGACCGCGGTGCTCGCTCTCGGAGCGCCGGGTTCAGGCTCGAGCGGCTCCGCGCCCTATGTCGCTCTGGTCTCGCTTGACGACGGCGCCGAGTTGAACCGCATTCCGTCGCCCGAAAGCGTGCAGCACCCGCGCGACGGGTTCGGCGCGTCGCTCGCGGTCGGAAAGTCCGGTGGCAAGCCGTTCTTGATCCTCGGCGCTCCGAAGCGCCACGGCGGACGCGGCGCCATCGACGTGTTCGATCACGAGCTGCGCCGCCGCTGGACCGCCGTCGGACTCGATCGCTTCCAGGACTTCGGCGGCTTTGTCGCGTCGGTCGGCGACTTGTCCGGCGACGGGATCGACGATGTCGCCGCTAGCGCGAACAGCCGTTACGTGTCCGCGTTCTGCGGCGCGACCGGTCGATTGCTGTGGACCCATTGGCACGCCGACGGCGGCAACATGGACGGGTTCGGAACGACGCTCACCGCCATTGCAGACCAGAACTCCGACGGCGTGTTCGACCTTGCGGTGGGCAGCTACGAGTTCTGGCCCGACAACGACCGCTACGCGATCCACCTCTTGAGCGGCAAGTCGGGATACTGGCTCGGCGAGCGCGCTATGGACGAACAAATCCAAGTGTTCGGCCCCGCTGCGCCGCACGTTGCGGGACCGTGGCGCGTGCTCGCCGTCGAACCCTTCACCGGCGTCGTGCGTTCC
>CALFYL010000286.1 GCA_937952135.1 uncultured Planctomycetia bacterium | reverse complement strand
TGACCGTGTACGACTTCTTCATCAAACGCGCGCTCGACCAGCTCTACTACAACCTCTACTGGAACGCCGAGTTCGTGATCATGGGCACGCCGAGCGGCGTGACGCTGTCGGCCGAGGGCGCGCAGCACTCGTGGAAGAGCGACATCCAGATCCCGAACCTGATCACCTGGGAGCCGCTGTTCGCCGTCGAAGCGGACTGGATCCTCTCCGACGCGATCCGGCGCCACATGGAGGACCGCAACGAAGGCCGGCGCGGCGTGCTGATCCGCGCGGTGACGCGCGCGATCTCGCAGCGCTTGTTGCTCGACTGCGTTCGCACGCACGCCGCTTCGAAGACGCCGGCGGCGTTGACCGCGCCGCTCAAGCCGAAGGGCGCGGGCGACGAATGGGGCGAAGCGCTGGACGAGTCGATCGTGGCGACCTTGCCCGACGACGAACTGCTCGCGCGGCTGCGCCAGGACTGCCTCGCCGGCGCCTACTACCTGGTCGACTGGCGCGGCTATGCGGGCTACGAGCCCGGCGAGAACGTCGTGCACGTCTTCGCGATGGGCTCGGTGGCCACCGAAGCCGTCGACGCCTCGCGCAAGCTCGTCGAACGCGGCGTGTTCGCCAACGTGATCGTGATCTCGAGCCCGGAGCTGCTGCTGGGGATCCTCGGCGAGCAGGACGGCTACACGCACCTGCGCGAGAGGCTCGCCATCGACGGCGACCTGCACGCAGTGGCGCGCGAGATCGAGCACGAGAGCGAGCTCGTCGGCCTCGCCGGCCGCCGCGTCCCGATCGTCGCGATGTGCGACGGAGAGGCGGGCCTGGTCGACAACATCGGCTCGATCGTCGGCGTCAAGCAGACGACGCTCGCGGTGCGCAAGTTCTCCAAGTGCGGCCGCCCCGACCAGGTCTTCGCCCTGCACCACCTCGACGCCGACTCGGTCGTCGAAGCGTGCGGCAAGGCGCTCGCGGAGACGGCGTGGGAGGACCTGCGCGTGTCGCGCACGCTGCTCGAACGCCTCGCGGGCGCCGCGCCGACGCAACGCAACTGGCGCGAGCTGTGGCCCGACGCGGGCTCGTCGCACTGACACGTCGCACGCTTCGTTCCGACGCCCCCATGACCGCCCATCCGGCGAACGGCGCCGCCCCGCTCCCCGACGATCCTCCGCCGTTCCCGCCCTTTGGCGTGAACTCGGTGGAGCACGTGTACACGTCGCACTGGTGCGCGCTGCGGCGCGACACGGTGGTGCTGCGCGACGGCCGGCTGCAGGAGTACCACGTCTTCGAGATCCCCGACGCGATCGTGGTCGTTCCGGTGCTCGAGGACGGTTCGATCCTGCTGATCGGCCAGTACCGCTATCCGCACGGGAAGACGCACTGGGAAATCCCCGCGGGGCGCATCTCGCCGAACGAGCCGCCGCGCGACGCGGCGCTGCGCGAGTTGCGCGAGGAATCGGGCTGCACCGCCGGCCGGCTGGTCGAGCTGCCGGGCTTCTACCCGACCAACGGCATCAGTCCGCACTACGTCCACGCCTACGCCGCGCTCGACTGCAAGGTCACGCACGAGTTGCAGCTCGACGACTCCGAACAGATTCTCGTGCAGCGTTTCACGCGCGCCGAAGTGCGTGCGCTCCTGAGCGCCGGCAAGCTCGCCGACGCGTTCACGGCGCTCGCGCTCTACCACTACTTCGATCTCGCCGACCCCCACGGGACTCCCCGATGCTGACCGCCCTCGCCCTGTTGCCGCTCGTTCTCGCTCCGTGCTCCGCTGCAAGCGCAACCCCTCTCGCGGCGCCGCCCGCGCAGGCCGAGCAGGTCGACGTGCGCGCCAAGTTCGTCGAGCTGCACGCAAAGAACGACGCGGCTGGATGCGAGAAGCTGTTCAAGGAGCACCCTGGCGACGTGCTCGGCGCCATCGACGCGGACCTCGAGGGTTCGCTGGCGACGTGGGAACTCTCGCCCGGCAGGCCCGACGTGCAGCGCATGCTCGAGCAACAGACGCGCGCTCTGTGGGGCGCGAAGCTCGCGAGCCAGGCGAGCGCGAATCCGCTGTTCCTCGACTACGCGAGCGCGTTCGTCGGTTGGAACGACGGACAGAAGAAGCAGTTTCGCGCCGGGCAAGCGGCCTATGGTCGAGCGCGCAAAGCGCTCAAGGCGAAGGATTTCGCCGCGGCGGCCGAGGCCGCGCGCGAGTGCGCGGAACTGGCGGCGCCGCTCGGCGACTGGTGGGGACAGGCCATGGGGCTCTCGACGCTCGGACAGACGCTTGCGTCGGAAGGCAAGCACGCCGAAGCGATCGGTCCGCTGGCGCAAGCCGCGCTCGTCTACCGCGGACTCCAGCTCCTCGGCGACGAGTACAACACGACGCGCACGCTGGCCGGTGCGCTGCGCTCCACCGGGGCGTTGCAGCGCGCACACGCGGCGCTCGAGCGCGCCTCGACGCTCGCGGACCTGCTCGGCGACGTCGAGGGCGGCAAGCAGATCGACGCGCAGCTCGAAGAGCTCCGCACGCAGCTCGACGCGGCGAACGGGCGCTGAATTCGCGGCGCGCGCGAGCGCTTGCCGCGCGCACGCTCACGGCGCCAGCACGAAGTGCAGCGCGTTGGAGAGGTTCGTCGACTTCGGGCTCGGCGGGTCGCGGAACCAACCCTGCGCGTCGAAGACCTGCCCGGTGACGCGCGGATTGCCGAGCGCGGAGGGGTTCGCGGCCATGTGCGCATTCCAGTCCCTCACGAAGGCGCCGTCGCACGCGCCGATCGTGCCTCCGCTCCCCTGCAGACCGAGGCGCTGCGTCGGCGGCTTCACGCACAGGAAGCTGGTGCTGCCGCTCGCCCACGGCGTCGCCTGCTGTCCGGACGCTCCGTAGAAGATCAGGCCTTGGCGCTGGCCCGCGAGGTTGTCGACGCGCAGGTCGAAGCCGCTGGACGCGCTCGCGCTCGGCGTGCCCTGGCCGCTGATGCTCGCGACGCAGCCGTTCACCGTGATCGAGCTCGTGCAGTACTCGAAGATCTGGCAGTTCTGCTGCGACTTGCGCGCGACGAGCGGCGTCAGTCCCGCGCCGAGCTGGCGACCGACCGCGAAGAGCTCGCCGCCGGCGCCGTCGAGCGCCGCAAAGGACGGGAAGGGCACGCAGTCGGGGCCGGTGAGCTCGCTCCAGCTCGAGCCGTCGAAGCGGTGCAGGCGGTTGCTCGCGAGATACAGATCGCTGGAACTGGTCGCGAACATCGCCGAGCTCGCCACCGGCGGAGTGCTCTGCGCCCAACTCGTCCCGTTGTAGTGCAGCAGCACGGGCGCCGGGTTGCCGAGCGTGAACTTGTAGGCCGACACCCACACGTCGTTCGCGCCGAGCGCGACGACATCGACCACCGATTGGATCGTGCCGGCCGGCGGGATGATCACGTGCGACCACTGCGAGCCGTTCCAGCGGATCACGTACGGGTACTGCGTCGAGGGCGACGAGAGCGTGCCGACGGCCCAGATGTCGGTGGCGGACACCGCGCTGATGGCATAAAGCGCCATCGAAGCTCCGATCACCGGCGACGGGACGAGTTCGAAGTCGCTGCCATTCCAACGCATCGTGAGCGCGGGGCTCGTCGAGCTCGTGCCCGGGTACGGCCCGACCCAGCGGCCGACGAACCACACGTTGTCCGCGCTCAGCGGTTCGATGTCGTAGACGTGCGCGCCGCCGTAGCCCGCGCCGATGCTCGTCGGCGGCAGCGGCGAATCCACGACGCTCCACGCCGAGCCGTCCCAGTGTTCGACGAGCACCTGCTGGTTCACCCATCCGCCGTTGACTTGCATGCGCTGCGTGCCGCCGGCCCACACGTCGTTCGCCGCGACGCCGGCGACCGCCCACAACTGCACGTTTCCGCCGCCCGGATACGGCGACGGGCTCGGAATGGGCGTCGAGATCCAGTTCGCGCCGTCGAAGTGCGTGGCGAAGGCGCGGCTCTCGGTCCCGGCGCCGACCACCGCGTTGTAGTGCCCCACCGCCCACGCGTCGCTCGTCGTGCGCACGTCGACGTCGCGCAAGATCGAATAGTCGAAGCTAGGGATCGGAACCGGCATCTCGACCAGGTCCATGCACGTGTTGGTCGCGGTGGCGCCGAAGAGCTCGAAGCTCATGTCGCGGTCGACGAGCGTGCCGAGGTGGTCGACGTACGCGCTCCACGCACCGCCGGTGAGGTTGTTGCGAACCCACGCGCGCGAGAGCTGCGGCGGGGTGTTCGAGCCGATCCACGGCTCCCAGTAGCCGCCGCTCGGCGGGTAGTCGATCTGCACCGAGACGAAGTGCCGCCCCGTGGCGACGAAGGGCGTCGCGAGCCGGATGTCGACCGTCTCGGGCGTCGCGAGCACGCCGAGGTTCGGATCGTTCGAGGCGAGGTACGTCTCGCGCTGAAGCGCGCCAGGTCCGCTCGCGGTCCAGGCGTAGAAACGCACCCACGCGCCTTGGATCGGCGTTCCGCTCGACGGAAACGGCCCGGTGCCGTTGACGAACAGCCGCACGACCGAGCCCGTGTACTCGAAGTCGTCGGCGACCTCGCGGTTCACCGTCGAGCCGTACACGAAGCTCGAGCCGAGCGTGTTGTTGGTCCAGCCGGTGTTCCACACGATGTCGCAGTCGGCGCGCGCGGCGGGGCCGAGCGCGGCGAGCGAAAGCACGAGGCGGGCGAGGTTCGAGAGACGCATGGCGCGGGGACTCCGTGGGAGAGCGCAGGGACGCGAACGATGAACGGGGGCGCCGCGGAGACGCTGGAGTGCGCGCGGCGTTGAGCGCCCAAAGCAACCCATGTTCCCGCGGCGCCGCGCGCGGGGGAGCACGGTCCGCGGGCGCGCCGAGCGTGATTCGCGCGCCCGGCTTCGCGCCTCTCGGCGCCGACCATCCAACTCCTGGACGCGCGCCGCCGATCCCGATCCGCCCGCTGGACCGCCGCGCGCTAGCTCACGCGCCGCGAGCTTCCTCGCGCCGGCGCCAGGCCTCGAACGCGCGCGCTTCGTCCTGCGCGAACGACGCCTGGGGCGGGATCTCGTCCTGGTAGCGCTTGAAAGCCGCCGTGAACTCCGCGGGGTCGCGCTCGAACCATTCGCCGGCCCATCGCGAACCGTTCAGGAGCCGCTCGAAACGCAGGCGCGTGACGATGAGGCTCGAGAGGCGAACACCGTGTTCGTCGAGGGAGCTCAACGCCTCGCGAAGGGTTGTCGGCGTCGCGGCGTCGTCGCGCGCGGAGCGGAGCACGGCGAGCGGGTCGCGCGACGAGAACGCGCGGCTGAAGAGCTGCTCATAAGCCTCGAGCTCTCGCTCGGCCGGTTCGTTCGGGTCAGCCACGCGCGAGCTCCAGCATGCGCCGCGCCCGTTCGAGTTCGTGCTCCACATCGCGCGCGTGCGCGTCGCTCGTGACCGTCTGTTCCATGCGCTCGAGCGTCACGGCGCGCAAGGTCGCACAGCGTGGAAGCGCGAGCTCGAACAGCTCCCACACCGCTTCCGGCACGACGTCGTCGTGGCTGTCGAGGCGCCGCGTCGCACCGCCCGGCAGCCAGCGCGGATCGCTGTCCACACCGCCGGAGAGGTGGATCTCGATCGCACGATCGAGCGGAAGGCGCTTCAAGTAGTCGCGCGCGTCGAAACCGGCGTTGTGCGCGGTCGTGTGGACGTTGTGGAGGTCCAGCAGAAGGTGCGAACGCGGCGCCGACAGGCACGCGCGCAAGAATTCGGGCTCGCGCAGCGGATCGCCGAGGTGGAAGTAGAACACCGAGTTCTCGACGCCCACGTCGGGAACGACCTCGCGCAGCTCCTCGAGGCTCGCGCGAACGACCGCGGCGCTCGCGCCGTTCATCAAGAGCGGCAGCGGAAGCGTGAACTCGCGCCCGCCGAGCCGCGACGCGCCCAGGTGGTCGGTGCACCATTCGAACTCGAAGGCGCGCGCGTCGTCTTTCAAACGCTCGATCCAGGCTGCGCGCCGCGTGGGTTCACGTCGCGGCGTCCCCACCGAGAAGCCGACGCCGTGCGCTACGCAGCGCCGGGGCCGAGCTTCTCGCCAGCGCCGAAACTCCGCGTGAAAACCGTTCGGAACGAATGCGCCGCCTTCGTCGACGCGCCACAGCGTCTCGGGAGTGAGCGACCAATGCTCCGCGAGTTCATGGATCGCGCGCCCGAGCCGCTCGAGCGTTTCGAGGTGCGGTACGAGCGCGATGCCGACGGTGACGTGGCTCACGGCTCGTCGACGTAGAAGGCGAGAAAGCGGCTCGCGCTTTCGCTCCCGTAGGCCATGCCGCACAGCCCACGGAGTGATTCGAGGCTCACTACGGCCCTCGGTTGCCCTCCCGAGTCGCGAGGCGCCGGCGCTCGCCCTGCGAGACGCTCCTGAAGATCGAAGCGGATCCCGTCGTGATCATCCGGAAGGTAGTCCACGTGCATCGTGGCGCACGAAGGCTGCTGCGCCCAGCGCGCGCCTGTCGGTCCGCGCGAAAGAACCCGAGCACCCACGCTGGCGCGCAGACTCGCGCGCAGATCGCGCTCGAAGGAGCTCCGCGGCGCGCCATCGCGGATGTGCAACTCGCGCACGATCGCGGCGCCGCGGTCGAGCGAAACAGGTTGCACGTTTTGACTCGTTGCGAGCCGCGCTTCCAGCGCCTCGACCCACTCGCGGCCGAGCGCTTCCCTCGCCGCCCTCGCCCGAAGCGCCAGGAGTTCCGCCGAACCCGCCACGGCCGCACGCAGCGCCGCGACGTTGTGGCGAGTGCGCTCCACGGCATGGGCGAAGGGGTGGGAGCTGTCGTAGGGCTCCTCCCAGGCGCCCCACGGAATCGCAGTCCAACGCAAGGTATCGCCTTGGCGTTCGAGGAGGCCGACAGCTCCTGGCACGGCGGCGACGCCAGCAGTCGAAGCGAGTTGCGATGGCGACGCGCACACGAGCTCGCAGAGCGCCAAGTCGAGGAGCAACGGGTCGCCGCCACCGTCCAAGGCTGCGGCGACATCGGCGCCGAACGCGTCGGACGCCGTCGGCGGCTCGGGCGCGACGAACACGAGCACCGGCTTGCCGTTGAGCCGCGCGCTCGCGAGCGTGCGCTCGAGCGGCGTGCGCCCTCTCGGCTCCCGTGAAGCTGCGCGCGAGGCGTCGTCGAGCAACTCGTCGTCGAACCGCGGCGCAGCCGGATCGGACTCCGCGCTGCACCCCCACCACCAGGGCAGCGAGCCCGCGACGAGCCACGCGCCCGCGAGTCGAAAGCTCTCTCGTCGATCGAGCGGCGGCATGGCGTCAAGGTCTCACGGCTCGTCGGTGTAGAGCAAGAGGAAGCGGTCGGAGATGTCGGAGCTGCGCCCCATGCCGCATACGAAACCCACGCGCTCCGGCGGCGGCTGCGGCAGCGGCCGGTTGCGCTCGTCCCGCGGCGGCCGCGGTTCGCTGTTCACGACGGCCTCGAGATCGCAGCGGACGCCGTCGTCGTCCTCGGCCAGAAACTCGACCGTGGTGGTCGCACAACCGTGTTCCTTCGCCCAGCGGGCGCCCGGAAACGGCCGCGCAAGCAGCTCGCTGCGATGGCGCACCGCGAGCACTTCGACGTGATCGCGCCAGCGGGGGTGCGAAAGCACGAGCGCCGCGCCGCGAATCAGCTCCTCGGCCGGCAGCGTGTCGCCGGCGTCCATGCATTCGACGAGATGGCGTTGGAACTCCAGCGACAGCGCTTTGCGTGCACTCTCGGCGCGTCGACGCAGTCGGTCTTCGCCCGCAAGTTCGAACTGCAGCGTCTCCGCGTTCGACGCCGCGCGCGCGCGCTCCGGAGAGTTCGGGTCGAAGCGCGCCGGATGTCCGTCCTCGATCCAGATCGGCGTCCAACGCAGGCCGGCGTGGTCGATCTCGATCAGCCCCGGTCCCTCGACGCGCACGGACGGCCCCAGTGCTTCTCGAAGTTGCTCGCGCGTCGCGAACACCGGCTCGCACAGCGACAACGCGGCCATGAACACGTCGTCGCCCACCGCGATCGCGTCCGCGATGATCCTCCCGATCGAGGCCCACCCATCGCCTTCGAGTTCGACGAGTGCGAGCACCGGCTTGCCGTTCGCGCGCGCCCGCTCGAGCGTGCGATCCAGCGGAGATTTCCACACGAAGCCCGCCTCGAACGGCGGCGCTTCCGCAGAGTTTGTTGCGCCAGGCGCGAAGTCCGAGCTGCAGCTCGACCACCACGGCAACGACCCTGCGACGAGCCACGCGCCGCCGAGCTTGAGTGCCTCGCGGCGCTCGAGCGACCTTCCGTTCGCGTCCGTCATGGCTCGTCGATGTAGAAGAGCAAGAACCGTCCGCCGTGTGCGCCGCCGAAGGACATGCCGCACAAAATGCCCGCGTGGGACGACGCAAAGGGATTCGACAGCGGCCGTCCAGGAAGCAACCGGAGCGCCGGCGACTTGCCGTTCACGCGCCGCTGCAAGTCGTAGCGCACTCCCGCGCTGTCCGTGGGGAGCGCGTCGACGTCAGCCGCGGCGCAGGACTGCCCGGCCCACCGCGACCCGCGCGGCGGAACGTCGGAAAAGTGCGAGAACGCCGCTTGGTTCAGCGCGCCCACTCGCTCGGGCCAGTCGGCTCGCACGCGGAGGAGCGCGGACATCGAGAGCAGATCGTCGGGCTGGACGGGCTCGCCGCGATCCATCCGCGCCGTGAATTCGGCGACGACTTGCGGACCCCGCGCGGCGCGCACCGCCTCGGCGCGCCGCTTCAACATCCCGTCGTCGTGCGCGAGAGCGGACCGCACCGCCGCCTTGTTCGCCGCCAGCACGGCGAGCCACAAGTCGTGACCGAGGCCCTCGGTGCGCGGAACGAAGTCGACCGGCTTCCATTCGAGGCCGCGCGGCGTGCACTCGAGCAAGCCGATCTGGTCGGGAATCACTCTCGCGCCCGCCGCCTCGAACACCTGGCGGGGAGTGGCGCAGCAGAGCTCGCAAAGCAGCAGGTCGTGCAGGAACTCATCGTCTTCGCCCTCGACCAGGGACCCGAAGCTGTCGCCGAGCCGAGTCAAGCCCTCCGGCGGCTCGGGCCCGACGAGCACCAGCACCGGCTTGCCGAGCCGACGAGCGTCGGCGAGCGCGCGGTCGAGCGGCGCGCGCCCCTGGGCGTCGCGCGCGAGCGTCCAAGCGCTCCCGAGTCCACCCGCTGCTCCGATCGCGACCAGCGCGCCCCACTTCAGTGCTTGTCGGCGTTCCAAGTTGCAAGGACCTCCCCGCTCGCGCACTACCCCGCTCCCTCAGCGCGGCAACGCATGCAAGACGAGCCGCGGACCGGGCCGATTCACCTGCCACAGCCCGCTCAGCGGAAAGTCCATTTCCGTCGGCAGGAACGCCTCGTCGCAGCGGTCGCCCTCGTCCGCCGAAGGGTCGAGCACCGCCAGCGGCGTCTCGCCGGCAACCAGCGGCGCGAGCGGGCGCGTTTCGGCGCCCGGTCGGCGCTCGGCGAGCACGAGGTGCGTGACGCCGAGCGACGCGAACACCTCGCGAGGCGTCGCTCCGAGGGCGCGCACTTTCGGGTTGTCGCGCACCGCGTACGCGAGGGTTTTCGGGTCGATGGCGAACAGCTCCTCCACGCCGATCGCGTTCACACCCGGGCCTCCGGGCGGCTCGACACCCGCTTCGAAGTACGCCATGCGGTGCGCCTCGCGGCCGTAGAGCTCGCGCAGGCTCGCGACTCGCTCCAGCGCGGCGCGCGAGCGCTCGGGCAAGGGCCCGTAGTGGTCGATGGCGACGAGCGAACCCTCGGGCAGCGCCGCGAGCACGCTCTCGAACTCGTTGCGCGTGTCGCGCGCGCGCAGCACGACGTCGAAACGCACCGCTTGAACGAGCGCGAGTGCGAGCAAGGCCAGCGCGCCGAAGCGCAGCGCTTTCGAGGGCCAGAAGCGCTCGACGAACGCGCCCGCGCCGAACGCGAGCAGCATCGTGGCGGGCATCAGGTAGCGGACGTGGTCGCTCGGATTGAAGAGCGCGACGAGCCCGATGACGACCGCGCCGAGCGCGGTGGCGCGAAGCTCGCGGCGCTTGAAGGCCCACCAAAGGCCCGCGAGTCCGAGCAGCACCAAGGCCGGGTCGTAGCCGAACACAGCGACCGAGAGCCGCTGCGCCGACGAGAGGGAGAGGCCGAGAGCGAGCGGCTGGGCGCCGAGGTCGAGCGTCGTGTGCTGCCCGCCTCCGATGATGCTCTCAGCGGGCGTGGCGCCGTGGCGCCAACGGTACGGGTGGCCGACGAGCAAGGCCGCAACCGCGAACACGGCGACGCACGCGAGGCCCTCGAGCGCGCGACGGCGAAGCTCGGCGCCGCTCCAGCCGCGCGGGCCGAGCAGCCACGCGAGCCCGGGCAACGCGAGGAACGCGAGTCCCGCCTGATGGCACGAGAAGCTCAGGCCCGCGGCGAGGCCCGACAACATCAGCTCTCGACGCGCGCCATCGCGGCTGTACTCGATCGCGCGCCAAGCCGCGAGCGCACCGAAGAACACGACCGCGGCCCACGGACGTTCGTGCGTCGAGAGGTGCACGTTCAAGAGGCTCGTCGCGACCAGGAAGCTCGCGACCGCCGCTCCGTGCTGGAGCCCCGCCGCCTTCGCGCCGCGGTACACCGCCCACGCCGTGAGCGCGCCGAACAGCGCCATCAGCGCGCGAGCGGGAACGTTCACGAGCGACGGCCGCTCCTTCGCGCGCATCGCGAACTCGCCCGAGGCGTTCCACGCGCCGGTCACGCGGCCGGCGGCGTACTGCGCGCCGTAGATCGGCAGCAACAGGTACGGCACGAGGTACGGATAGGTCGAGTACCTCGAGATCGGCGGGATCGGGTTCTTGTCCTGCGCCATGCCGAGCGCATTGCGCACCATATGTCCGTCGGGCACGTAGCCGCGCGGAGAGCCATGGTCGACGGGCGCGAGTCGCAGGACGAGCGCGAGCGCGACGATCAACAAAGGCAGGAGCCGGGACTTCATCGTGGAAGCCACGAGCCTCGCGCTCCGAGGCGCGCTTGTCGAGCCTTCGGCCACGACCGTCGAGCTCGCGAGCACGCGATTCTCGACATTTCTGGCCCGCCTCGACGCCCGAGCGGCATCTTCCAAGGGTCGAAGTCCCCGCTCCGCTCCATCCCGTCCGCCCCCCCATGCGCACCGCACTTGCCCTGCTGCTCACACTCGCCCCTGCCGCGGCTCAAACCACCTGGTACGTCGACGTGAGCGGCGTCGCGCCGGGCACGGGGACGCCGAGCGATCCGTACACGAGCATCCAGTACGCGGCGAACCGGCCGACGACCCTGAGCTTCGACACGCTGCTCGTCGCGCCCGGCACGTACTTCGAGCACGTGCAGATCACGAACAAGCGCTTGACCGTTCGAAGCGCCGCGGGTCCCGAGGCGACCCTCCTGCGCGGCGTCGTACAAGGCCCGATCGTCAAGCTCGACGAGTCCAGCTCGCTCCAAGGCTTCACGGTCACGGGCTGGCTCCCGGGCGCGCCCGGGTTCGTCGACCCCGCCGTTTGGGCGCTCGACTGCGAGCTGCGCAACTGCATCGTGCGCGACATCGCCGGCACGGCGATCTACGCGCAGTACCACCTCAACCTTCGCAACTGCTCCCTGCTGAACAACGGAACTCCGGTGCACGTCGATTCGTTCTCCGGGAGCGCCCAGTTCTCGGAGTCGATCCTGTCGGGCGGCTTCCTGTCGGCGCTCACCAACGTGTTCTCCCGTTATTCCATCGCCGATTTCGACGGCTTCGCGCCGTCGTCCTTCGGTCCCGGCAATCTCGAGCTCGACCCGCAGTTCTGGGACCCGACCGGCGGCGACGCGAACCTGCGCCCGGGCTCCCCCGCCATCGACGCCGGAGATCCGGCGAGCCCGCTCGACCCCGACGGTTCGCGGCGCGACATCGGCGCACTTGCCTACGACGCGAGCTATCTGCCGGCGCCGCTCGTGTACTGCACCTCGCAGACCAACAGCCTCGGCTGCGCGCCGTCGATCGGCTCCAGCGGCGTGGCGAGCGCCACGAGCGCGAGCCCGTGCTTCGTGACGTGCTCGAACCAGATCAACCAGCGCGCCGGGTTCCTGTTCTACGGCTACGCACCGCGCGCCCACCCGTATCAGGGCGGCTTCCTCTGCGTGCAAGCGCCGACCCGCAGGACGACGCCGCAGAATTCCGGCGGCAGCTCCAGCGGACTCGACTGCTCGGGGACGTTCTCCTACGAGCTCAACACGCTCATCCAGAGCGGCGTCGATCCCTCGCTCGTGCCCGGAACCTTCCTGTACGGCCAGTACTGGTCGCGCGATCCCGCCGCCGCGTCCACGGCGAACCGCTCGGACGCAGTGCGGCTCGCGATCGGGCTCTGACGACCTTCCAGCGCCCGCCCGCGCGGGCCCGCCGTCACGCCTCGGGGTCGGTCTCGAAGCGCTTCAAGAAGTCGTCGATCTTGTCGACGTCCTCGAGCTTGTTGATGAGCAGCTCCATCGCTTCGACGAAGTTCATCTTGAGCAGCACGCGGCGCAGCGTGTGGATGCGGCGCAGGCGCGTGGCGCTGTGCAGCTTCTCGTCCTTGCGCGTGCCGGAGCGCTCGATGTCGATGGCCGGGAAGATGCGCCGGTCGGCGAGCTTGCGCGACAGCACGATCTCGAGGTTGCCGGTGCCCTTGAACTCCTCGAACACCATCTGGTCGAGGCGCGATCCGGTTTCGATCAGCGTCGTGCCGAGGATCGTGAGCGAGCCCGCGGTCTCGGTGTTGCGCGCCATTCCGAAGAACGAGCGCGGCCGCTCCATCGCGCGCGAGTCGAGGCCGCCGGACATGGTCTTGCCGCTCGTGCCCGCGTGGTTGTTGTAGGCGCGCGCGAGCCGCGTGATCGAGTCGAGGAGGAGCACCACGTCCTGGCCGAGTTCGACCAGCCGCTGGCAGCGCTTGAAGACGATCTCCGCGAGCTCGACGTGGTTCTTGGTGTCCTCGTCGTTCGTGCTGACGAACACCTGGCCTTTCGTCGTGCGCTTCCACTCCGTCGCTTCCTCGGGGCGCTCGTCGATCAGGAGCACCATGAGGTTCACCTCCGGATAGCCCTCGGTGATCGCGTTCGCGAACTTGCGCATCAGGATCGTCTTGCCCGTGCGCGGCGGCGCCACGATCAAGCCGCGCGAGCCGCGGCCCACGGGGCAGATCACGTCGAGAACGCGCATCGAAACGTCGCCCTGGATGTCGCCCACCGCGTAGTGGAAGTCCGGGTCGATGCTCGTGAGTTTCTTGAAGGGGACGATGTTCGCGACTTCGCGCGGGTCCTTGCCGTCGACGGTGTCGACGTTCAGCAACTGGTGCTTGCTCTGGTTGCCCTTGCCGCACGGACCGGCGACGAGCGCGCCGTCGCGGAGCTTGCAACGCTGCACGAGCTGCTGCGAAACAAAGATGTCCTCCTTGCTCGGCAGGTACTGCGACTCCTCGCGACGCAGGAATCCGAAGCCGCCCTTCTCGAGAACGAAGATCCCGCTCAGCGTTTGCGCGGCCGGGCGCGCCTGCTGGACCGGGCCGCGGTCGTGTCGCGGACGCTGGCCGTGCTTCGAGCGGCGGTCCTGGTAGGGACCGGACTCCGTCGGCGCGCCGACGGCTTCGAGCTCCCCGGCGCCGGGCTCGAGTTCCGCGCCCTCCTCGAGGCGCTCACCCCGCGCGTCGATCGCGGTTCCCGAAGCGCTCGGCGGCGCATCGCCCGGGCGCTGGAAGTCGTCCCGTTGACGCCGATTGCGGCGCCGGCGACGTCGGCCTTCGCGGTCCTGCGGCGGACCGTCGCCGCCCTGGCCCTGATGTTGGCCCTGATGTTGGCCCTGATTCTGTCCCTGGTTCTGGCCGTGCGGCCGCGGAGCGTCGGGAGCACGGCCCTGGCCCCCGTGCCCATTTCCGTCGACACCCGGCGCGGGCTCGCCGCGCGGCTTCGCGGGTGAGCCCTGCCCACCACCGGATCCGCCGCCCTCTCGACGCTCGCGCCAGCGTCCGCGCCGGCCGCGACGTCCGCCGCCGTCTTCGCCCGGGCGCGCATCGTTCGAGCGCGGCTCGCCCGAGCGCGGAGTCGGAAGCGGCTTGAGCGGCGGGAGCGAGGGGTCCGGCACCGGCACGAACACCGGCTTGTCGGCCACGGCGGGCGGCGCCTTCTTGGGCGTCGGCGGCGTGTAGCCGGGCGGCGCCTCGAACGCGCCGAAGGGAAGCTCTTGCCAGTCCTTGTCTGAGGATCGGTCCGTCACGGGGAAAAACTCTCTGGAGAACGCGGCGTCGGAAGCGGCGCGCACCGCCCGCGGTCGGGGGGCACGCGACGGTCCGAGGGAAGTCGGTGGTCGCCGCGGAGTCAAAAAACCAAGGCCGAGGCTGCCGGGGAGCGCGCGGTCGGCCCTCCGACCTGGCGCTGCGCCGAAACTTGCCTCAACTCGTCGATCAGGTCAGCTCGTCCGTCGGATCCGCCGAGCAGCGCACGCCGCCGCGCGGAACAAGCCCGTCGAACCGTCTCGGGAGTCTCACGCGAACGCGCCGTTTTGCCGCGCGGGCGCCAAGAAGGCGCAAAGGCGGCGGAGCGGCGCTCCGCTGGGCTCGCGAAAGCCCGCGGCCGCCCGTGTCACGAAGCAGCTACGTCCTCGCGTTCCTGCCAGGGACTGGGCACGCCGAACATGCCGCGCGTCCCGGACGAAGACTCCGAAACCAAAAACTCAATCCGGCGCTGCCGCGCGCACACCGAACGCCGGGTCGAATCACCGCTCGAAACGTCGTTTCGGGCGAGGAACAGCCCCGCGAAACGCGCTTCGCGACCGAGCCTCGCGGCGCGATCGCTCACCTGCCGTCGGTGGTTCTGTGCTGCGGGCCAAGTCGAACTCGGTCCAGGTGCGACCTGGGCCAGTACGGACCTGAACCGGCACCGACCCGAGTTCGCTCGGATCCGTGCGCACAGTCGTCCGGGAGCGACAGCGCGCGATCCACACTGCGGCCTCGGAGCCACAGACGCAGTCCGTGCTGACGATCACCCTCGGAGCCCTCGACGGCGAGGTGGCGGTGACGACCCGAGTGGCGCTTCAAGCGCATGCGAAACTCGGACCGCACAGTCGTTGGTCGCGACGCGCGCGGAACTCGAACGACCCTTGGAGCATGCCTCAAGCGTGCCGCCGCGCGAAGGGTTTTTTAGATTTTCCTCGCGCCACAGGCGCCGCAGGTGACCGGCCCCGTGCTTCTCTCGACCCATCCGAGCCAGGACTGAAGGGCCGAACTCCGCGGGCGTGCACGCCGCGGGAACGCGCGCCGGGCCGTGCCGCCGCGTCCATCAACGCCCGGCGCGGAAGGCCGGACGGGCGGGCCCGAGGCGGCCCCGGAGCTCCGCCATCACGTCGCGCCAAGTGCTTTCGAACGCGGCGGGATCCACCGGGACTCCGAGGATCTCCGCGGCCTCGCGCACGCACTCGGCGGCTTTCGAGAGCTGCTCGCCGCGGCGCTCCAGTCGTTCGGCGAACACCACGAGCACCTGCGCGAGCGCCTGATCGTCCTCGGGCAAGCCCGCGATCCGCCGCGCTTCGCGCGCGGCCTCGAGCCCTTGGCGCACGTGCCAATCGCCGAGTTCGAAGCGTGAGCGCTCGTAGGCTCGAATCGTCTCGCGAAGCTGCGCGTCGGCGATCGAGCGCGCCCAGAACGGATTGGCCGGGTCGGCGGCTTGCAGCTCGGCCAGCCATTCGAGCCCGTCCACGGGAGTGCGCCCGCTCGCGCGAACCTCGAGCACGCCGTCGATCAAGTCGACGCCTTCGCGATCGAGTCCGTCGCGTTGGGTGACGACCGCGGGCCGCACGCGCGCGGCCTCCACGACACAGGCGGCGGCCTCGACGCGCCGATCGGCGATGAGCAGCGCAAACCCACGGCCGAGCGCGCACATCCCGAGGTAGTGCAGGCAGCTCTCGCGAAAGTCGGGCGCGAGCTCCATCGCTCGCCGGAAGTGAGCTTGAGCCCGCCCGTATTCGGCGACGGCGCCGTTCGTGTCTTCGCCGCGGCGCGCCCACTGCGCGGCCAGCACCCGCGCGTAGCCCGCGTACCAGCGCGGCTCGGCCCAATCGGCGAGTTGCGCGGCGAGCGCTTCTGCGAGCTCCACGAACCGCTCGGGCTCGCCGCGCGCGTCGCAGGAGCTCGAGAGCTCGGCCCACAGCTCCGGCGAGGCCGGGAAGCGTCGCAAGCCTTCGGCCGCGATCCGCGTGCGCTCGTCCGCTCGGCCGAGCGCGCCGAAGAACGACGCGAGGCTCAACCAGTCCGTCGCGTCGCTGTCCTCAGCCCGTGTCGCGAGAGCCAACGCCGCGCCGCCGCGCGCCGTCGCCCTGAGTTCGTCGAGCGCAGGACCGCCCGAGCGCTCCGCGAGCCGACGCGCGCAGGCGTCCCCCAGCCAACGCAAACTCTCGGCGTTTCGCGCGTCGAAACCGTGGTTCTTCGCGTCCTCCTCCCCTTCTGCGGCAAACTCGCGCGCGGCGACCTCGAGCGCCGCGAGCGCGAGCCGCTCCTGCTCGTCGAACTGCGCCAGCAGGTTGGCCACGCGCGCGCGGTCGAGCAGTAGAGCAACGTCGTCGGGATGCGCCTCGCTCGCCGCGGCGAGATGCGCGCGCGCATCCTCGAGGAGCATCTCGATGCCAGCGGAACGCGACTCGATGCGCCGGCGCGCGAGCGCCAATGCCGCGCGGCCGGCCTCGCCGCGCAGCTCCGGGTCCTCGGGACTCTCCGCGAGCTCGGGCTCCACACGGAGCAGGGTCGCCTCGAGTTCCTCCGCGGACGGGAGCGGAGGTTTCTCTCGCGCGTCTCGCCGCGGAAGCGGCGCCTCGGACGCGACGAGCTCGAGGAACTCGCCCAGCTCGAAGCCGCCGTTGCCCAGCCCGGCACGTCGAACCTCGCGCGCAACGTGGTCCCCTTCGACGCGCGCGAGCAGCGCCCGAGCCGCCGCGACCTCGGCGTCCGTGCCGAGCGCCGCGAACGATCGCGCGAGCGTGCGGTCCGCGGGCCGGCTGGCGCCGAGCAGGGTGAACGCCTCGAGCAAGCTCTCGCGCTCGGCGGCGAAGTTCGCGACGCGCGTGCGCAGCCACGTGCGAGCGAAGTCGAGCTCTCCATGCGGCGCGACGAGCGCGAACACGCGCGCCGCCAATTCGTCGTCGGGATTCGTCGTGAGCTGCGGCGTGAGCCGCCACAGCACCTCGTGGCGCCCGGGAAGCGTCGGGAGCCGGCTGAGTCGCTCGAGCGGATCGTCGCCGCCGCCGGAGAGCGAGCGCTCGAGCGCGTCGCGCGCCCTCGAACGGCGATCGAGAACCCGCTCGGCGCCGGCATCGGCATCGGCGGAGAACCTCGGCAACGGCGCCTCCGGCCTTGCGGACCAGCGCTTCGCGGCGGCCTCGAGCTCGCGATCCAGCTCGCTCAAGTCGAACAGCAAGTAGCGATCGAACACGACCTCGCCGCTCGGCAGCGCCAACACGTGCCGCGGCGAGATGCGGTCGGTGGTCTCGCCGAACAGCTCGATCGTCACCCCCTTCATGAAGCGTTCGTGCGTCGCGGGCTCGAGCGCCATGTGTTCGCCGCAGGTGACCTCGCCGAAGCGCGGGCAGATCACGCGCGCGCCGGAGTCGTCGTGGTCGCGCGGCGTGTGGCGGAAGTAGCTCGCGACGACGCACACGAACGAACGGGTGTTCGCGACCCAGCGCGGATCGCGGTAGCGCTCGCGCACGATCGACTCGCTCGCGGACTCGCCATCCGCGTTGACCGCGACGAGCAGCGGTCGACCGCTCGCGCGGCTCAGCTCGAGGGCGTCGTCGAGGTTGCGCTGCCAAAGGATCTGGCGCTCGTCGGAGAAGCTCGGCGCCTGGGGTGCGAGGGCCAACGCCGCTGCGAACCAGCTGCTCAGGAAAAGAGGAACGCTCATCGCTCGGTACGCTATCGCAGCCGCGCTCGAGAGCCACGGCGAGGGCAGCGGGTTTTCCGGGTTCGTCGCGCGCACGGCGGCGACAATCTCGAGCGGAACACTACGATCCGCGCCCTGCGAGCCCCGCGTGTCCGACGAAGTGACGAGCCCCCACCGCCCCACCCGCCGTCGCCGCCTCCGCGAGCTCGCCGGGGTCGTGCTCGGCGCGCTCCTGCTCCACGCGGCCCTGCTCGCGCCGTCGCTGTTCGGCGCTCGCGTGCTCCTGCCGGCGGACCTGCTCGGCGCGCCCAACGTCTACCTGCCCGCGAGCGAAGGCGCACCGCGTCCCGCTCCGCGCAACACGGTCGTGAGCGACGTCGTCTACACGCTCGCGCTGCACGGCGAACTCGCGCGCGACCAACTCCGCTCCGGCCGCTGGCCGCTGTGGAATCCGTTCAACTCGTGCGGCGCTCCCTTGCTCGGCGGCGCACAGGCCCAGGCGTTCTCGCCGTTCTCGCTGCTGCAGATCGCGCTGCCCCTCGAGTTCCCCCGCGGCCTCGCGTGGGCGCAACTCCTGCGGGCGACCTTCGGAGCGCTGGGCGCCTACCTCGCGTTCCGCCACGTGCTCCGCGCGCGGCACGGGCCCGCGGCGTTCGGCGGCTGGATCTGGTCGCTGCACGGTTTCGCGACGCTGTGGATCGGCTTTCCACACGCCGAGGTCGCGCTCGAGCTTCCGTGGCTCGTGTTGGCGCTCGCGAGCGCGCTCCGCCGTCCGCGCGGCCTCGGACTCGCGGGCCTCGCGGCGGCGACCGCCTTGCTGCTGCTCGCGGGCCATCCCGGAACCGCCGCGACCGCGCTCGCGGGCGCTGCGGTTCTCGGCGCCGCACTCTGGGTCGAGCGCTACCGCCGCCGTCCGTTCTCGCGCGCCGCACTCGCGTCGGTCGCGGCCGCGACGACGGGTCTCGTGCTCGGCGTGGCTCTCTCGGCGCCGCAGACGTTGACGACGCTCGAGTACTTGCCGCTCACGCTCCGCGCCACGGCGAGAGCCGCGGGGCAGGTCGACATCCCGCCCGTCGGCGCCGCGGCCGCGCCGCTGTTCGCGTGGCCCTACGCGCAAGGCTCGAACCTCGCGGGAGAAGCCTGGCTGCTCCAGGGCAACCACTTGGAGAGCGCGGCCGGCGGCGCGATCGGGCTCGCGGCGCTGCTCGTGCTCGCGCCGCTCGCCTTCGCGCGGCGCCGAGGCTTCGCGAGACCCGTCGCACTCGCCGTCTTCGCGCTCGTCTTCGCCGGACAAGCGCTCGCGCTGCCAGGAATCGTCCAACTCTGCGAAGCGTGGCCGCTGCGCGTGCTCCAGAACAACCGTTTCGTGTTCGTCAGCGCGCTGTGCCTGCTCTCGCTCGCCGTGATCGGACTCGACCGCGCGTGGCGCTCGCGCGTCGCGCAGCGCGTGCCGACCTTCGTCGGACTGGCCCTGGTCCTCGCACTCGGCGCGTGGAGCCTCGAACGCGCCGGTTCGCCGCCCGCGGAGTTCGCGCAGTGGCTCGAGGCCACCCGCGCGACCGATCCCGAGCGCGCGAGCTCCGCGGCCGCGAGTTTCGCGCGTTCGAGCTCGCTCGGCGCGCTCGCCGCGGGCCTCGCCGCCCTGCTGTCGCTCGCGGCGGCCTTCGGCGCCAGGCGCGTTCGAATCGTCGCCGCGCTCGCGGCCCTGGCTTCCATCGGCGAGCTCGCGTGGTTCCACACGCGCCAGACGACGCAGAGCGAGCGCGAACTCGCGTACCCGCCGATTCCCGCACTCGAGGCGCTTCGACGCGACCCCGGCGCGCGCGTCGTCGGCATGCTGTGCCTGCCCGCGGCGCTCAATCTGTCGCACCGCTTGCGCGATGTGCGCGGCTACGACGGGCTCGATCCCGCGCGCGTCGCGCAACTGCTCGAGCTGTTCCGCAATCCGCGCTCGCCGAGCTTCAGCTACGCCGCGACGCAGTGGTTCGCGCCCCTCGACTCGCCGCTGCTCGACCTCGTCGGCGTGCGCTACCTCATCCAACGCGGCAAGGCTCGCGGCGCGAGTCCGCCCGTGTCCCAGAGCCCCGGCTACCACGTTCTCGAGAACGCCGGCTGGATGCCCCGCGCGTTCGTGCCGGCGCGCGTCGAAGCGCTCGAGGAAGGGGCAGAGACGCTCGCACGGCTCGGGCGAGCCGACTTCGATCCGCGTCAGCTCGCGTTCGTCCCGAGCGGCGCCGCGGTCCCGACAGGCGCCTGCGTCGGAACGGCGGAGCTCGAAGCGGACGAGCCCGACCGCGTAGTGGTTCGCGCGACGCTCGAAAGCGAAGGCCTGCTCGTGCTCACCGACGCGTGGTTTCCGGGCTGGCGCGCGTTCGCCGGCGAGCGCGAGCTCGAGATCCTGCGCGCCAACCACGCCTTTCGCGGAGTCGTGCTTCCGGCAGGCCAGTCGACGCTCGAGTTCCGTTACGAGCCCGCGAGCTTCTCGAAGGGCCTGTCCCTCGCCCTCGCGGCCGCCGTCGCGCTGCTCGTGTGGTGCGTTTGGACCGCGGGCCTGCGCCCGGCGCTGGCTCGCCGTCAGCGGTAGCCGCCCACCGCGCGGCGAAGCGCGATCCTCGCGAGGTCGCGCAGCGACGTGAGCACCGCGTGCACGACGCGCACCTTGCTCCCGCCTTCGTGATGCCACAGCACGGGCACTTGCTCGATGCGCAGCCCGAGCGTTCGCGCGATCACGACGATCTCGACGTCGAAGGTCCAGCGCTCGATCGTGAGGCGCTTCGCGATCGCTTGCGCCGCGGCGCGTCGAAAGCCCTTGAAGCCGCAGGTGAAGTCGAAATCGCCGCGCGCGAAGGCCGCGCCGGTCGCCCGGCGGAACAGCTTCCCGAGGGCCTCGCGCACGAACGGCTGGCGCTGCGCGATGCTCGCCGAGCGGTGGTGGCGGCTTCCGAGCACCACGTCGGCGCCGGCGTCGAGGGCCGCGAGCAAGGGCGCGGTGGCGGCGAGGTCCGTGGAGAGGTCGACGTCCATGAACACGACCCGCGCGCCGAGCGCCTGCTCGAAGCCGGTCCGGATCGCCGCGCCTTTGCCGCGATTGCGCCCGCACTCTACGAGCCGGATGCGGGGGTCGGCCTGCGCGCGCGCGCGGACGAGCGCCGCGGAAGCGTCGCTCGATCCGTCGTCGACGCACAGGATCTCGTAGCTCTCGGCCAAGCCCTGCGCGTGGGCCGAAAGCGTGTCGAGCGAACGTTCGATGCGCGGCGCTTCGTTGTAGACCGGCAAGAGCAGCGTCAGTTGCGGCGGTGCGTCCGTGGGCATCGGTCGGGCCGCGATCGTCGGCTCGCGGGGGCCGCGCATCGTAGAATGAAGCTGCGCTCGCGCCGACCGCGCTCTCGAATCGCTTGTCGGAGGCCGCCGAAGGCTCGAACGAACCTCGGAGCGCTCCCCACCCCCCCCAACCCGCCGCCCGAACGTTCGTTTCCGCGCCCGATGCAGCCGTCCACTTACGACGAAATGCGCGCGCTGGAGGACCGCCACTGGTGGTTCCGCGGCAAACGCATCGCGCTCGCGCCGCTGCTTCGAAGCGCGCTGCGCGGCGCCCCCGACGGCCCGATCGTCGACGTGGGTTGCGGCACCGGCGGAAATCTCGTCCACCTCGCGGGTCTGCATCTGGAGCGAGCGTCGATCGGCGTCGATCCGGACGCGCGCGCGCTCGAGCACTGCGCGACGCGTTCCCTCGCGCGCCTGGTCCGCGGCGAAGGGGACCGCCTGCCGCTCGCGGACCGCTCGACGGCGTGCGTGACCGCGCTCGACATCCTCGAGCACATTCCCGACGACCGCGCGGCGCTGCGCGAGATCGCGCGCGTGCTGCGGCCGGGCGGCGCCTTGGTCGCCAGCGTTCCGGCATATCCGTGGCTTTGGTCGCAACACGACGAAGCGCTCGGGCACGTTCGGCGGTACCGAAGCGGCGAGTTGCAGGAGCGCGTGCGCGCCGCGGGCCTCGCGATCGAGCACGAACGCGGCTTCAACTTCCTCCTGCTCCCCGCCGTGGCGCTCGTGCGCGTCGGCGCGCGGCGCCGCGCCGCACAGCAACGCGGTCCGAGCACCGACTTCTTCTCGCTGCCGGCGCCGCTCAACGCGGCCTTGACCGGGCTGTTCGCCGTCGAACGCGCCATCGCGAGCGTTGCGCCGATCCGCTTCGGGGTTTCGCTCGCGATCGTCGCGCGCAAACTCTGACGGCTAAACTCTCAGCGCGCGGCCTTCAGCTCGCCCAGCTTGCGGCGCGCCGGCTCGAAGCCCGGCCACAGCGCGACGCAGCGTTCGAGCGCCGCCACCGCGCCGCCCCGGTCGCCGAGCGAGGCGAGCACGAGTCCGAGCTGATGCCAGCCGCGCGCGTAGTTCGGGTCGAGCTCGACCGCCGTCCGCAGCTCCGCCGCCGCTTCCGCCGAGCGGCCCTGCGCCGCGAGCGCCGCGCCGAGGTTCGCGTGGCCGAGCGCGTGTTGCGGCCGGGCCTGTACGGCGCGCCGTAACCAGACTTCGGCTTGGACCGCGCGTTCGAGCCGCAGCAGCGTCGAGCCGTAGTTGAGCAGGTCGTTCGCAATCGGCGTGGAGTCGAGCTGCAGCTCGCGTTCGTAGTGCGCCGCTGCGCGCTCGAAGTGCGCGCGGCGAGTGGCCGCGTCGCCCGCTTGCAGGCCGAGTTCGGACTCGACGCCCGCCAGTTGGCCGTGAATCAACGCGTCCTCGGGCCGCACCGCATTCGCGTGGCGCCACAGCGACGCGTCGTCCTTCCAGTGCGAGGTCTGCGCGCGCGTCAGCACGCACAGAACGACGAACGCCGCGGCCGCGAGCGCTTGCGACGCGCTCCTCAGCGCGCCGCCGGCGGTCCAAGCGCGCAACAGCCCACCGCCCGCGAGCAACGCGAACGGCATGCAGGCGAGCACGCTGTAGCGATCGGCGACGAGTTGCGGACCGGCCTGGCTGAGCCCGAGCACCGGCGCGATGGCGAGCGCGAAGGCAGCGAACGTGGCGCTCCACCAGGGCGCGCGCCGCCAGAGCACGAGCACGGAGCTTGCGAGCAGCAGCGCTCCGACGATCGCGAACGCGAAACGCGGCGCGCTCGCGCTCAAGGTGTCCGGCAGCTCGTACAGCGCGCTCAGCTCGAACGGCGCCAGCGTCTTGAGTGGATAGAAGCACACGCCGTAGCAGGCTTGAAGCAGCCGCTCCGACAACGTGTGCGCCTCCCACGTGAGCATGGCTTCCGGCAGCGCGCGCTGACCCCACATCGCCAGCCGCGCGGCCATGCCCGCGAGCGCGAGAAACGGGGCCTTTTCCGCGACGAGCCGCGCGATTCCACGTCCATCCCGCGCGCGCCGCAGCGGCCAGAGGTCGAGGACGAGCAGCACCGCGGGCAACACCATCGCGAGACCCTTCGAGAGCAGCGCCAGCGCGAACGCGACGCTCGCCAGCGCGAACCATCGGCGCTCGCGCGGGCCGGGTCGGAGCGCTCGGCCGACGAACAGGCTGCTGGCGACGACTCCGAGCAAACTCACGCCGAGTCCCGCGGCGCCGAAGGACGTGAGTGCGAGCTCGCCCGGCTGGTCCCAGTCGATCGAGACCTCGAAACTCGCGAGCGCCGCGAACGCGCAGGCGCTTCCGATTCCGAGCGCGCGCCGCGAGCCCGGAGTGGAGCTCTCGAGCGGTCCGGCGCGCGTGCTCCGGACGTAGGCGAGCGCCGCGAGCGAGTAGAACAGCGCGCACAGCACGTCGCGGCGCTCGGTGACCCACGCCACCGACTCGGCGCGAAGCGGGTGCACCGCGTACACCGCGGCCCCGAAGGCCGCGGCGACTTCCCGAGCGAGCGCGGGCGCGGACTCCAGCGCGCTCACGCGTCGCAGGAGCGCCGAACACAAGCGCCAGAACACGAGTGCGCCGAGCGCGTGGATCAGAACGCTCGTGAGATGGAAGCCGCGCGCCTGCGGCGGCGCCATTCCGGCGTCGAGCCCGTGCACGGCGTGGTCGAGCGCGAACGAAAGCCAGGCGAGCGGCTGGTACGGCCCGAGGTGCGCCGTCCGAAACATCCAGGCCAGGTTCTGCGCGCCGAGCCCGCGGTACTCCTGCACGTCGACGAGGTTGGCGCGGTCATCCCAGTTCAGGAACCGCGCGTCCAGCGCCGGGGAAAAACCCACGGCCACGGCGGCGAGGAGTCCCAGCGCAAGCACGACGAGCCACGGTGCGCGCACATGGGCCTCGGGCTGCGCTTCGTCGTTCATCGAGCCCGGATCTTACGAGCGCGACCCGCCGGCGCGCAGCGCCTCGGCCCGTCCGCGCCGCGTGGGAGCTCGGCGGTCCTCAAGCCCCATCGGCGCAACCTTCGATACAGGCGCGTCGCGAGGCAGGTCGGCGCAAGCCCCCCCTGCCACAACCGTCCTCGCCGACGTGGCCGCGTCCGCTTCCCCGGAGCCCCATGCACGCGAACGACCCCCACCGAGGTGTCGTCGAACCTTCGTTCGACGGCGATCCGCTGCCGGACTCGACCGCATCAGCGGCCGCGTGCGAGCTCGTGCCCGGGCTTGCACCTCCAGCGGCGCCCCCGCAAGCGGCTGCAGCGCGCGCCGCGAGCGCCCCGTCGAGCGAACGCGCGGCCGACGATCCGCTCGCGAGCATGCGCGTCGGAGTTCGCGAGCTCGACGCGCTGGTCAACCTGGTCGGCGAACTGGTGCTCACTCGCAACCAACTGCTGCAGAGCCTTTCCGCGCCGCACGAAAACGGAGCCTCCGCGATCACGCAGCGCCTCGACCTGGTCACGAGCGAGCTGCAGGAAGGCTTGATGCGCCTGCGCATGCAGCCGATCGCCAGCGCGTGGAGCGAGGTCTCGGCGCACGCACGTGCGTTCGCTGCGCAGCTCGGCAAACGCACCCGGGCGAAGCTGGACGGCGTCGAGATCGAACTCGACCGCACGGTGCTCGAAGGACTGCGCCCGACCCTTCGCGCGCTTCTCGAGCTGCTCATCCGCCGCAGCCTCGAGGAAACGTCGGAACGCGAGCGCCGTGGCAAGCCGGCGGACGCGCGCATCTGGATGCGCGCGGTCCAGGAGACCGGGCGCGTCGTGGTCGACATCTCCGACGACGGCCGCGGACTCGACGAGAGCTCGGAGGAGGTCCGCGCGGAGCTTCGCGCGGCGCAGGCCGCGGTGGCCAGAGTGGGCGCGGAGTGCAGCCTGCGCCCGTCGCCGACGGGCGGCGCCTGCGTGCGCATCGCGATCCCGCTCACGCTCGCCATCACGCCCGCGCTGCTCGTCTCCGCCGGCGGCGAACGCTTCGCGATCGGGCAGGCGAGCCTCGTCGAACTCGTGCGCGTCGCGCGCGGCGACGCGCGCCAAATCGAAGCCCTCGCCGGCAGCTCGGTGTACCGCCTGCGCGAATCGCTGCTGCCTGTCGTCGACCTTCGCTCGGTGCTCGATCTGCCGAAGAGCGAGGACTCGGCGCGCGAGGCCACGCCGCTCGTCGTCATCCAATTCGGCGCCGAGCGCTTCGGGCTGGTGGTCGACGAAATCCACGACACCGAGGAGATCGTGGTCAAGGCGCTCGATCCGAACCTGCGGAAGCTCGGGCTGTTCTCCGGCGCGACCGTGCTCGGCGACGGAAGCGTGGCGCTGATCCTGGACGTCGTGGGGATCGGCCGCGCGGCCGGGATGAGCCTCGCGGAAGCCGACTCGGTAGCGCCCGAGGAGTGCGGCGCGGACGCCGGGATCGCCCGCGACCGCTGGCTGATCTTCGAGCTGCCGGGGCAGCGGCGCATGGCGCTCCCGCTCGCGCAGGTGCACCGGCTCGAGGAGTTCGAGGCCGCGTCGATCGAGCGCTCGGGCGACGCGCGCGTCGTGCAGCACGGCGCTTCGATCCTCCCGCTGTTCGAAACCGCGCGAGAACTCGGCCTGCGCGACACGGGCTCGGAACTGGGAGACGAAGCTCTCACGAGCGTGATTGTGATCGACATCGGCGAGCGCCACGTCGGCCTCGTCGCGCACCGGATCGTCGACATCGTCGAGGGCCCGCCGAGCGCCGAGCGCTCGCGGCCGCGCGAGGGCGTGGCGCTCGCGGCGGTTCTCGGCGGGGCCGTGACCGACGTGATCGACGTCGCCTGGATCGCCAAGCGCTCCGGCGTCGACCTCGATGCGGCCACGTCCGCGGCCGCGAACTCGAGCGCCGAAGAGGAGTCCGCGCTCGCCACGCGGCAGTTGTGCACCTTCCGCGTGGGCTCGTTGCGCCTCGCGGCGGACGTCCGAGAGGTGCAGGAAATCCTGCGCACTCCGCGCATGACGAGAGTGCCGCGCGCCGCCGGGCAAGGCTGCGGTCTGATCAACCTGCGCGGCCAGACCGTGCTCACGATCGACCTCGCCGAGCGCTTCGAACACGGGACCGAACCCGCGGACTCGAGCGGCGAGACAACCGTCGTCTTCAACGCGCGCGACGGAGTGTTCGCCGCGCGCGTCGACAGCGTCGGCGACGTGATCGAGGTCGATCCCGCGCTCGTCGAAAGCGCGCCGCACCACGGCCGCTCGGACGCGCGCAGCGCCGTGCGCGAGCTCTACAAGCTCCCCGACGCGCTGCTGCTCGTGCTGAACGTCGACCGGCTGCTCGAAGAGCTCCCCCCCGCGCTCCCCACCCCCTCCACGCTGTCGCGCCTTGACGCGCGATCGTGAGCGCTCGCACCCACGCGCCCTTGCGCGGACGAACGCTGCACTCCGACTTGCTTCTCCACCACCCCCTTCATCGCCCCACCATGCAACCTTCGCTCGATCAGACTCCTTCCTTGGCGACCGATGCTCGCCACTCGTCCGTGGCCGTGGAAACGGCTCGCAACCGCGCGCTGCTCGACAATGCGCCGGTCAACATCATGTGCGCCGACCGCGACATGACGATCAGCTACCTCAACCGCAAGTCCCTCGAGACGCTGCGCTCGATCGAGAAGCTGTTGCCGGTCGCGGCCGACGAAGTGCTCGGCCAGTCGATCGACATCTTCCACAAGAACCCGGCCATGCAGCGCAAGCTGCTCTCGAACCCCAAGAACCTGCCGCACACCGCTCACATCCAGCTCGGCGACCAGAATCTCGAACTGCTGGTCACGGCGATGTACGACGAAGGCGGCGCGTTCCTCGGCCCCATGGTGACCTGGAAGGTCGTCACCGAGGACCTGCGCCGCGAGCGGGAGATCGCGCGCATCACCTCGATGATCCACAACATGCCGATCAACGTCATGTGCGCGGACCTCGACCTGCGCGTGACCTACGCCAACCCGAAATCGATCGCGACGCTGCGCACGATCCAGCACCTGCTGCCGATCAAGGCCGAGGAAGTGGTCGGTCAGTCGATCGACGTCTTCCACAAGAACCCCGCGCACCAGCGCAGGATGCTCGCGAGCGCGGCCAACCTGCCGCACTCCGCGCAGATCCAGCTCGGCAACGAGACGCTGCACCTGCTCGTGACGGCGATGCTGGGCTCGGGCGGCGAGTACCTCGGGCCCATGGTCACGTGGGAAGTCATCACCGAGAAGCTCGAAACGGAGCGCAAGATCAAGGAATCGAACGAGCGCGAGCGCGCGCAGGCGACGGAGCTGCGCACGAAGGTCGATGCGATGCTCGACGCTGTGAACGCGGCGGCGGCGGGCGACCTCACACGTCCGGTTGCGGTCAGCGGCGACGACGCCATCGGCCAGATGGGTGTCGGACTGGGTCGCTTCCTGTCGGAACTGCGCGGTTCGATGTCGCGCATCGCGGACACCTCGCGCACGCTCGCGAGCGCAGCCGAAGAGCTCGCGGCGGTCAGCGTTCAGATGGGCGCCAACGCCGAGGAGACCTCGGTGCAATCGAAGGTCGTCAGCGACGCCTCGTCGCGCGTCAGTCACAACACGCAGGTGGTGGCGGCGGGCACCGAGGAAATGACCGCGAGCATCAAGGAGATCGCGGGCTCCGCCGAGCGCGCCTCGCGCGTCGCGAGCGAAGCCGTGGAAGTCGCGCAGAACACGAACACCACCGTGTCGAAGCTCGGCGACTCCTCCGCTCAGATCGGCCAGGTGATCAAGGTCATCACGGGCATCGCGCAGCAGACCAACCTGCTCGCCTTGAACGCGACGATCGAGGCCGCGCGCGCCGGTTCGGCGGGCAAGGGCTTCGCGGTGGTCGCGCACGAAGTGAAGGAACTCGCCAAGGAGACCGCGCGCGCCACCGAAGACATCTCGCGGCGCATCGAGTCGATCCAGGGCGACACGCGCAACGCCGTCGACGCGATCGGGCGCATCGACAAGATCATCCACGACATCCACCAGACGCAGACGACCATCGCGGGCGCCGTGCAGGAGCAGAGCGCGACGACCCAGGAGATGGCGCGCAACGTGGCCGAGACGGCCCGTGGGGCCGAGGACATCGTGCGCAACATCGGCGCGGTGTCGCAGGCGGCCGCGAGCACGTCCACCGGTGCGAGCGAATCGCAGCGCGCCGCGGCCGAGCTGTCGAAGCTGGCGGCCGGCTTGCAGGACCTGGTCTCGCGCTTCCGCATCTGAGCCTGGTTTTCTTCGCTGGGCGGGCGGCGCAGACACGCTGCCCGCCCGCGCAGCGCTTTCTCGGGCCGCCCTCGTTCGCCCCTCGCCCGTAGTTCTCGCCCCCCTTCTCGCCCGCGACTCTCCGGGGCCGGCGCGAAGCCGCGCGCGGCGCGATTCCGAGCTCGCGTGGGCGCCAGCGCCGCCGCGAACACCCTCGGCGGGGCGCCCCTCGATCTTCCGGCGGACGCCGACTACAACCTCTCCACGAGTTCCGCCCGCCATGAACACGCTCTACCTTCCGTTGGCCGCGCTGTTCTTCGCGCTCGCCATCGTGGGCGTGTTCCTCCCGCTGGTCCCCACCACGCCCTTCGTGCTGCTCACGAGTTGGTGCCTGGTGCGCTCCTCTCCGAAACTCGATGCGCGCCTGCGTTCGTCGAAGATCCTCGGCCGCTTCATCGACGACTGGGAACGCGAGCGCGCCGTGCGCCCGCAGGTCAAGCGCGTCGCCCTGAGCGGCATCGCGCTCGGCACGGGCTTCAGCCTCGCCTTCGGCGGGCTCTCGTGGCCGCTCGTCGCGCTGCTGATCGCGCTCGCGGGTTACGGCGCGTGGTTCGTGGGACGGCTGCCGACGGTGCGGGCGCCCGCGGAACCGACTGCGGGCGATTGAACGCCCGGGCCTGAGTCGCCAGCGAGGGAGTCTCGCCGCCCGCTCGCTCCGCACCAGTTTCGCAACTTCTGGCGTGCGGCTCGTAACGAGCTGCGCTGCCTCCGGATCGTGGATGCTGGCCCGAGAAGGGCCCGTGCGGTGCGTCGAAGCGTCGGAGCGAGAAGTGGCCTTGAGCAGCCGCCCGGTCGCCGAGCGTGCGCGGCGGCCAAAACGCATCCAAGGGCCCTGTCTCGAATCGGAGAGTTCGCGTGAAGCTCGAATCAGCCTTCTTGTCTTGTTCCGCACTCGTCGCGCTCGCCTCCGGCGCCGCCGCGACCCAAGCCACCACGACGCGCTTGAGCGTTAGCACCGCCGGAGTGCAGGGAAACTCCCTCAGCTTCGAGGCCTGGATCTCCGCGGACGGTCGCTGCGTCGCCTTCCAGAGCTCCGCCACGAACCTCGTCGCCGGAGACACCAACTCGGCGCCGGATGTGTTCGTGCGCGACATCGACGGCGGCGTGACCGAACGCGTGAGCGTGGCCACGGGCGGCATCCAGGGGAACTCCGGCGCCGTCGCGCCGTCGATCTCCTCCGACGGTCGTTTCGTCGCGTTCGCGGGCTATTCCTCGAACTTCACCGCGGGCGACACGAACGGCGTCGCCGACATCTTCGTGCGCGACCGACAGAACGGGACGACCGAGTGCGTGAGCCTCGCGACGGGCGGAGCGTTCGGCGATGGCGAGAGCAACCTGCCCTCGATCTCGGCGGACGGAAGGTTCGTGGTCTTCGACAGCTACGCGACCAACCTCGTCGCGGGCGACACGAACGGAAAGCCCGACATCTTCCTGCACGATCGGTTGAACGGCACGACGGAGCGAATCAGCGTCGCGACGGGCGGCACGCAAGCCAACGAATACAGCACGGAGGCCGTCGTTTCGCTCGATGGCCGCTTCGTCGCGTTCCAGAGCGGCGCAACGAACCTCATGGGCAACGACGTGAACTTCCGGCCGGATATTTTCGTACGCGATCGCCTGCTCGGCACGACCACCTGTGTCAGCGTCGGAAGTGTCGGCGGGTTCGGCAGCGGCGGCGGGTTCTATCCCTCGATGTCGGCCGATGGGCGCTTCGTCGCGTTCCACAGCGACTCGCCGGACCACGTCGCAAACGACACGAACTTCACGGCGGACGTGTTCGTCCACGACCGGCTGTTCGGAGCGACGGAGCGCGCGAGCGTGGCCGCGGGCGGTGTGCAGGCCAACGCTGGCAGCGCCTACGGGGCGATCTCGGCCAACGGCCAGTTCGTGGCCTTCCTTAGCTACGCCTCCAACCTCGACAGCGCTGACACGAACGGAACCGCGGACGTCTATGCGCATGACCGGATCGCCGGGACGACCGAGCGCATGAGCGTGTCGACGGCCGGTGTGCAGAACAGCTCCGCGAACCAGTATCCGACGATCTCGTCCGACGGGCGGCGCGTCGTGTTCGAGAGCCCGGCCTTCAACCTCGTCGCGGGCGACACCAACAACCAGTCGGACGTCTTCCTGCGCGAGCGCGGCGCGCCGCAGCCGATCGTGTATTGCACCGCGGGCACGACCTCGAACGGCTGCACGGCGAGTATCGCGGCGAGCGCGAATCCGAGCGCCTCGTTCGCAAACCCGTGCAACGTGGCGGTGAACGGCGTCGAAGGCCAGAAACTCGGCCTCGTCTTCTACGGCCTCGACAACACGGGCTTCACGCCCATGCCCTGGGCCGCGGGCAGCTCGAGCTTCCTGTGCGTGAAGCCTCCGACGCAGCGCACGGCCGTTCACAACTCGGGCGGGACTTCGGGCCTGTGCAACGGAGCGCTCGGCCTCGACTGGAACGCGTTCCAGGCTGCGAATCCGACCGCGCTCGGCAATCCTTGGCTCGCCGGCAACAAGGCCTTCGTCCAGGCGTGGTTTCGAGACCCGCCGGCGCCGAAGACAACGCACCTTTCCAACGCGGTCGAGCTGACGTACCAGCCGTGATTGGAGCGGACACCGACCGACCGCTCAGCGCGCGCAGGCGCTCCACACCACCGCGGGTCGACGGATGGGATGGTCGGGGCGAGAGGATTTGAACCTCCGACCTCCTGGTCCCGAACCAGGCGCTCTACCAAGCTGAGCCACGCCCCGACGCTGATACCGACCCTGTTGAGGGCGGGGAAAGATACGAGGTGGGACCGGCGCGGTCAACCGGAGAAGTGCGCCGACCCGGCGGGAGCGAGGCGGGCGAACGGGTTGCGAGCGGTCGGCGCTCAGCGGCCCAGGTCGACGAACACGCCGCCGTTCTCCTGGGCGAGCTGCAGCATGAAGTCCTTCTGGAACTCGCCGATGGCGATCGTGTGGATCACGACCTTCCGCAGCGCGTTCGAGTTGCGGACCTCGCGCAGCACGTCCTTGGGGTCCACGTAGTCCCCCACGGTCGGCCGGCCGTCCGACAGGAAGAAGACCGTGTCGACCGCGCACTCGTAGTTCTTGTCCTTCGTGCCGCGCCCGCCCGCGTCGAGCGACGCCATCAGCGCGCCGTAGGTGTTCGTCTTGCCGGCGTCGAGGTTGGCCGAGCTCGTCAGCCCCGCCTGCGCCAGGTCTTCCTTCGACGAGCCGCCGACGGCCTCGAGCTTCTTCACCCAGTCCATCGCGCCCGACTTGTTGAGCACGTTCGCCTTGACGAGGTCCTTCTTCCAAGGCTTCACCTCCGTCGCGAAGGAGATGATGTTGAAGTCGACGTAGGGCTCGAGCGCTTCGATGGTGCGCGCGAGCTCGGTCTTCACGATGTCGATGCGCAGCATCGAAGGGTAGCCGCCGTCCTGGAAGCGTTCCTTCTCGACGACCAGGTTCTCCATCGAACCCGAACAGTCGATCACGAACACGATCCGGCGGCTCGGTGTCTCGATGCCGTGGTAGGACGTGGTCGGGCCCTGCGGCTTGTACTTCGCGCCCTCGAGCTTCTGCTTCTCGCGCAGCTTGGCGAGGTCCTGGTCGGTCGGGATCTGGAAGCGGTCCTTGTACGTCGCCCAGAACCCTTGCCAGCCCTCGAGCCGCGGCCCGAAGCTGCGCCCGGTGATCTCGTTGAGCGCGTCGCCGATGTCGGAGATCAGGCGCCCTTCCTCGAGCGCCATGCGCGCGATCAGCGGCTCGATCGAATCGCGGTGGCGCACGCTCTTCAGCGCACCGACGGCGCTCACGCGAACCTGCCAAACCGGGTCGGCGAGCGCGGCGCGAGCGGGCGCGAGGACGAGTTCGCTCTTCAGCGCCGCGAGTCCGTCGAGCGCCGCGCAACGCACCGCGGCCTCGCTGTCCGTGCACAGCGGCACGACTTGCGCGTCGACGCCCGGCTGCGCGGCGGCGCACAACGCTTCGACGACGCGGCGGCGGACCTCCCACGACTTGTCGGTGAGCAATTTCGCGAGCGTTTCGCCGCCGCCCTTGAACTTGCCGAGCGTCGCGGCCTGCAGGAGTCCCGAGCGCACCGCTTCGTCGCCATTCGACGCGAGCATCGCAAACACCGCCTGCTGCGGCGCCTCCTCCTTGAAGCGCGACAGCACCGTGATCGACGCCAGCACGACGTCGGGTTCGGGGAGCTTCAGCACCGGCGCGAGCACGTCGACCACGGCCGCCGACTCGAGCCCTTCCAGCGAACGCACCGCCTCGACGCGCGAGGGCGTGTCCTTGTACTGCTTGAAGTACTTCTTGAAGTACGAGATGGTCTCGTCGTCGCGGTACGCGAAGGCCGGAGTCGCCAGGCAGACCACGAGCAAGGCGAGCAGGAGCTGCGCCAAGCCCTTGGTGCGGGAGCGGCCGCGCGAGGTCGGGGCAGGGGCGCGCGGGGACCGGCGACGAACGAAGCGCAAGCTGAGGAGGTGCATCGAGACGAGGTGCATCGATCCGACGGCGAGCGGTGAGTGGGGATCCGAACAGCGGGAGAAGCCCGCGTCCGCCGGTGCGCCGTGCGTGGGGAAACGGCGGGCGGCACGGACGCGCTGCGGACGACGAGTCGGGCAGCACATCGACTAGCCGCCCACTCCCCGCAGGATACCCCAGAATGCCCGGCGAACGGCCTCCGAGCCACGCGGCGAGCTGCCGCGTCGCGCGTGACCGTTGGGCGCGAGCTCGACGCGAACTCGGCGCGCCAGGACCGGTCGAGATCTCCGGACGCGCTTCGCGGCCGCGCTCGGAGGCTCCAACGCTGCTCCTACGCGGGCCGGCGCGACGAGACACAGTTCGCGGCCGTCGCGTCCGTTTCAAGTCGCCCGCGAACACGCGCGTGCTCGAGGGCTTCGGCCGCGAGCCGACGCGGAGTACGGAGCGGGCGCTCCGACTCGCTCAGGGCCGGATCTGGACTCGCGGCTCCTCGGAGAGCACTTCCACCGAGCGCGAATCGAGCACGACGCGCGCTCCGCTGTCGGTGATGAGCGTCGTGTGGTGCTCGTCGCGTTCGACGACCTTGCCGAACAACGGGCCACCGGGCGTCGTCACCCGTGCGCGAGGCAGGCCCGCGAGCTTCTGCGAACCGGGCGCGCCGAGCACCGGAGCGTCGCCGGGCGCGAGCCGCGTAGCGGTCTTGACGCGCGCGCCGTCGAGGCCGAGCGTGCCGTGCTTCCCGCGCAGCCAGAGGCAGCCTTCGCCGACCGCGACGAGCTCGCCTTCGAAGATCTCGCCGGTGTGGAACACGACGCGCGCCTTGCCGACGTCGGGCGTCGCCACGCGCACCTTCGCGCTGAGCGCGTCGAGCGGAACGTCCTGACCGCCGCGCACGCGCTCGAGGTCGGCCTCGGTCGCCACCTTCAAAGCGCGCGTGGGCGCGGCTTCCGCGGGCAGCGGCGGCGCCTTTTGCTCGCTCGAGGCGGCGGGGTTTGCCGCCGGGATCCCAGCGACTTCGCCCGTCGCCGGCGTGGGTGCGCTCGCCACTTGCGGTAGAGCGCTTGAATTCTTGGGTGCGCTCGGATCGGTCGGCGCGCTCGACGTCGCAACCTGCAGCGGCGCCGCGGTTGCACCGGCGAGTCGTTCCGTCGGAGTCGATTCGGGCGTCGGGATCGAGCTCGGCGCCGTTTCGACGGCCGGCGAAGTCGCGCTCGTCTGCACCGCGGTCGGGGCCGCTTGCACGACCGCGACACTCGGCGCTTGCACCGCCGGTGCGTTCGAGGGTTCCTCGGTCACGCCCGCGAGCTCTTGCTCCTCACTTTCGCCTTCACCGCGTCGCAGCGCGCCGCGATCGCGCCAGGCACGCCGGCTGCCGCGTCCGAGCACCTTGACCTTCGGCGCCGACAGCGCGTCGAGTTCGGGCGAGGTCGGCGGCGCGAGCGGATCGAGGCTCGACGTCGTGCCCTCGGCGACCGCAACGGTCGATTCGGCGACCGGCGGCGGAGTCGAAATCGAAGCGCTGCCCGTGGGCTCGACGGGTTCGGGCTCGACGACTCGAGCGACGGGCGCGGCCACCGGCTCGACGACGGGTTGCGCCGCAGGGGCGACGGGTTGCGCCGCAGGGGCGACCGGTTCCGTCGCGCGAGCGAGTTCCGGCGCGACCTCCGTCACAACTTCCGGCGCGCTCTCCGTCGCGGCGACTTCCGCCACGGCGGTCGTCGACGGGCTCTCGACAGTGGGCTCGGTCGAGCTCGCCGTCGTGTCGCCCGCCGATTCGACGCTGGCGACCTCCGTCGGCGGCGCGGACTCCGCGCTCGCTTGTTCGCTCGACGCAGCGCCGCTGTCCGTCGTCTCCGGCGCCGCGCCTCCCGACCACGCGGCCAGGGCGCGCGAGATGCCTTCGTCTTGGGGCTCCGCATTCTTGCGGCCGCGCTTCTTCGCGCCGCGCGGCTTGGCGGAGTCGCCCTCTGGTGCGCGCGACGTCGCCTCGGCGTGTTCCGCTTCGGTGCGCGCGATCCAGATCAGGCGCTCCCAGTCGACTTCGACCGCGCCGGGAACCGACGCCTGTCGTTCGGCTTGCGGCGGGCAGTCGTCGCCTTCGATCTGTTCGGCGAGCAACGGTTCGGGCGCCGAGGCGCCGCGCGCCGACGCGCTTGGACCGGCTGAGGCGCCGTCGTCGGCAGCCTGCGCATCGAAGCTCGCGTCGGCGCCGGTGTCGACCTCGTCGTCGCCCGTCTGGACCTGCCAGACGCCCGCGGGGTCGAACACTTCGACCGGCGGAGGCGCGAAGGAGGCGCCGGGAGGCGGCGCGTTGACCGGCGCTTCGCTGCGGCCCGTCTCGAGCGCCGCGGTGCGGCGGGACGAGCCCTTGCCGGGACGCGCGCGGTCCAACTTCGGATCCGGTTCGACGGGTTCGACCGGCGCGAGTTCGGTGACGAGTTCGGAAGGCGCGCCGTCCTCGACCGCGACAGGATCGCTGCTCGGGAACGCCGCCTCGGGCACGCTCGCCTTCTTCGGCGCAGGCGCGCGCGCGGTCGTCGACGCGGGGGCTACGGGGCTCGGCTCGGGCTTGCGGAGCATCGGCAACCCGATCATGCCGAGCACCGCGAGCGCGGCGCATCCGGCGACCGGCGCGATCCAACGCGAGCGTCGCACGGGTGCGGGCTCCTCCCGCCACGAGGCGTTGAGCAGGCTCGTCGCCGTCGGCGAGGGCGTGGACGCGGGAGCGTAGGGCTGAATCTCCTCCGGAGGCGTGAGGTCGACCGGCGCCGACTCCGGCATCTGCATCAGCCAGCTCTCGGGCTGCGGCGGCGCCTGCGGCAACGCCTGCGCGCGCGGCTGGGCCAGCGGCTGATGCAGCGGCTGGTTCAGCGGCTGGGGCGCCGCGGACTGCACCTGCTCGTTGAGCCCGAGGAAATCCAAGCCGTCGCCGGACGAGTGAAAGCCTTCTTGCGCTTCGCCGGGCGTGACTTGACGGGCGTTGTGTGCGGGCCGATTGATCGGGCCGCCGAATTCTTGCGGTTCGCTCATGGGTGAGGTGGATTCCCGGACGCCGAACATCGAGCGGTTCACCACGGTGCGGTGGCCCGACGCAGGGTCTCGTGCAACGCCGGACATCGACCAGACGGGGGCTCGATCCCAAGCGCGATCGCGAACGATGTCGCGATATCTCCCGCGCGAGTTGCAGAGGCGGGCGCGCAAGCGGTATCGATACGGGCATGGCCAAGCGTTTCCACACGGTGTTGGGCCCGATCGTGTGGCTCGCGGCGGCGCTCGCGCGTCTCGAAGCCGAGCCCCAGGCCTCGCTCGCGACGCAGTCGGCGCCGGAAAGTCCTTCCACCGCCGGGGCCGCGCGCGAAAAGAGTTCGCTCCCGAGCGTCGGGACGGCGCGACTCGGCACGGAGCGCAAGCTCGCGGAACGCGTGAGCCCGGAACGGGCGCAGCGCCACGTGCGCAAGCTCGTCGAGCTCGGACCGCGCATGGGCGGTACACGCTCCGGCGACGAAGCGGCGGCGTGGTCGGCCGAAGTCCTGCGCGCGGCGGGGCTCGACGTGCGCGTCGTCGAGGATCCGGAGAAGGACGCCTACCAGCCGCTCGCATGGAAGGCCGTCGCGACGAACGCGGCGAGCGGCGAGCGCTTCGAGCTCGGACGCGCGTGGCCGTGGACCGGCTCGCCCGACGGCTCGGGAACGCTCGAGCTCACGCTCGAGTCGCGCGCCGGCGCCGCGTGGCTGACGGACAAGCTCGCGCGCGGGCCGAGCAACGCGGCGCTGGTGCTTGTGGACGGCGCAGTGAACATCGACGGCGAGCACCCGGTCGTCGGGAGCCTGCGCGGGCGAGCGACGCAGCCGTGCCTCGGCCTCGCGCGGACCGAGGGCGCCAAGTTGCGAGAGTGGCTCGCGGCGGGAGCACGCGTCGAGATCGAGTTCGAAGTTCGAGGCGAGGCGCGGCGCGCGAAACCGAAGACCGTCGTCGCGCGTCTGCGCTCGAGGGCGGCGGACGCCCCGAAGCCGGACGAGTGGTCGCGCGACCACGTTCTGTTCTGCGCGCACGGCGACTCGGATTCCGGCGGCCCCGGTGCGAACGACAACGCCAGCGGCGTCGCCACGCTGATCGAGATCGCGAGCGCGTGGCAGGCCGCGCTCGACGCCGGCGAGTTCCCCGCGCCTCCGTGCGAGATCCGCTTCGCGATCTGGGGCAGCGAGATCTTCTCGACCCAGGAGCATCTGGCGAAGCGCATCCCCAGCGAAGGCGAATGCCTGGGCGTGCTCAACTACGACCAGGCCGGGTTCGGCAGCGGCGCGGACCAGTTGAACCTCGAGCCCGACGACTTGCCGGCCAACGTGGCGCTGATCGCGCAGTTGCTCGCCGTGCTTCGCGACCACGCCCCGGAAACCGCTGAAAAACCCGGGCTTTTCCCCGCGCACTGGGCCACGAACCGTTCGCTCGGCGGCACCGACAGCTACGTGTTCTCGAAGTCCGAGTACTTCCGCACGAAGCTCCGGCCGTCGGTCACCGTGTTCGCGAGCGCCTGGGGAGCCCCAGCGGAGCACCGGCGCACCGCCGACATGCCCGGCGAGTCGTGGCGCGAGCGCGACAAGGTGTCGGTCGACTACGACGCCTACTACCACTCCAGCGGCGACACACCGGCGAACACGACCGACAAGGAGCCCTGGAACATGGCCTGGTGCTCGCGCGTCGGCATGCTCGGCGCCGCGCGCTATGTCGAGGCGCTCGCGGCCGCGAAACCCAAGGTCGAAGCGAAGTGAGACGAAGCGAGTGAGCGATCCGAGTCAGTTCGTCGACGGCGCCGCGCTCGAGTGGCGCGCGAGCGGGTGCGAAGGCGTGCGCTGGAAGAAGCTCTACTTCGACGCGGCCAGCGGCGAGTCCGCGGTGCTGCTCCACTTCGCCCCCGGCGCGAGCTACGACGCCCATCGCCATCCGGGCGGCGAGCGCTACCTCGTGCTCGAAGGCGAGCTCGAGGACGGCGGCCGCCGCTACGGCGCGCTCACCTACGTGCGGCACGCGCCCGGAAGCGTCCACCGGCCGAGCTCCCCCACCGGCGCGGTCGTGTTCGTGACCCTCGCTCGGCCGATCGAGCCCCTCTAGCCGCTCGCGCAGCGCGCGCGCCGCGCGATCACTTGCGCTTGAGCACGCGGTTCGCTCCCAGGCGCGACGTGACGCCCTTCGCGTCGAAGTGCTCGAGCAGCGGGATCAGGAACTTGCGCGTCGTCCCCAGCGCGTCGCGGAGCTCGGGGATCTCCAGATGGCCGTGTTTCGTGCAGTTCTCGACCACCAGGTCCCGGGCGCGTGCGAACTGCGCGGAGGTCAGATGGATCTCCGGGTTGATGCGCACGATGGAACCTTCGTCGATGCACAGCTGGAGCACGCGCTTGAGGTCCGCGGCGCTCAACTTCAGCGCCAGCGCAAGTTCATCGGGCGCGGGCGGCGAGTAGGGACTCGCTTCGAGCGCCGCGAGCAGCGCCGCGCGCCGCGCGAGCGTCGTCTCGTCGACCGCGACCTCTCGCCCCGCGGGACGGATCAGCCCCCCGCTCTCGCGCACGAGGCGGCCGCGCTTCGCGTCGTCGTCGACGAGCGCGTCGAGGAACTCCGGATCGAGGCCCGTGATGCGCCGAAGCTCCAGCACTTCCATCACACGCCGCAGCGGATTGCCCTCGAACCACGCCGCGATCGCCGCGCGGGTCTTGGTGAGCGAAGCCTCGAGCCGGTCCGCGTGGATCCAGTGCTGCTTCGCGCCGATCGCCCGCGCGCGCCGCTCCTTGAACAGCCGCTCGAGCAGCGCCTGCGTGACGTCCAGGGGCTGCTTGATCGCGTGCGCGAGGTCCGCTGGCGCCGCGAGATCGTCGCCCGAGCGCGCGAGCGTGGATTCGAGCAACGCCGCCGGATCGCGCAGCGAGCGTTCCTGGCGCGAGAGTTCGTCGATCACGAAGCCCTTGAAGCGCTTCAAGCGATGGCGCGACTCCTCGAGGATCTGGCCGCCGCCCAGCGTGACCGCGGGCGACGCGAGGCGCAGGATGAAGCTATCGCCGGGCGCGCAGACGACGGGCTCTTCCAGGCGCACCTGAGCGAGCCCCTCGGCGCCGGGATCGAGGCGTTCTCGGTCGAGCAGGACGAGCTCGCCGAGCGGGTCGGCGGTTCCGGTGTGCAAGCGCACTTGCATGCGGTCGGTGACGGGCCGCTCGAGCGACGCGAGCACCTTGAGCCGCACGGCCACCATGCGCACGGGGCTGAAGAAGTCGGGCGTCGCCGCAACCGCGCCGCGCGCGACCTTGTCGTGCTCGATGTCCGACAGGTTGATCGCCGTCGAATGCCCGGCGCGCGCGCGCGTGACGGGCGCGCCGTAGGCGTGGAGACCGCGCACCTTGCCGCGCAGGCCCGCCGGCAGCACCTCGAGCGTGTCGCCGATCGCGACCGAGCCGCTCACGGGCACGCCCGTCACGACCGCGCCGAACCCCTGCTTCGAGAACACGCGCTGGATCGGCACGCGGAACACGCCTTGGTCGGAGCGCGGCTCGATCTGCGCCGCGAGCTCGAACATGCGCGCCTTGAGCTCTTCGAGCCCCTGTCCGGTCTTCGCGGACACGCGCACGATCGGCGCGTCCTCGAGGAACGTTCCGGCGAGCGTTTCGCGCACGTCCTCGGCGGCGAGCTCGGCCATGTCGGGCTCGACCATGTCCACCTTGTTGAGCGCGACGAGTCCGCGCTTCTGACCGAGCAGCCCCATGATGTCGAGGTGCTCGCGCGTCTGCGGCATCACGCCGTCGT
>CALFYL010000285.1 GCA_937952135.1 uncultured Planctomycetia bacterium | reverse complement strand
ACGTTGGCGGTGCAGCGCGCCAACAAGCGAGTACGGCCGAGAAGCTGATTCGCGCGGCGCTGTCAGACATTGGCTGGTGCTCGACAGAGAGGAGCGCCAGCGTTCGGGACTCTGCGAAGCCCTGGTCGAGGCGAGACGTGTCCGCACGAAGAGGATCTCCTCACCCCCTCGACGAGCGCAGTTGCACTGATGCCCCATCGGTGGGCGCCTGTGCAACGGCGCGTTCCGGACCCATGCGTCTTCCGACGATCTCCGCCGTCGCCGCCGTCGTCCGCGGCGCACGCTCGCGACCGCTACGATGCGCGGGATGTCCCAGAAAATGCGTCGGTGTCTTCGCTGACCGCGAGCTGCGGGTCATGAAGGTTCATCGAGCTATCCCGTGGCTAGCTGGACTCGCGGCGCTCGGCCTGGCACTCCTCGCCCTCCGCGTTGATCCGCCGCGTCCACGCGCCGATTCTTCAGCCCAGCCCGGTGCAACAGCGCCGTCCTCTGCTGAGCAGCCGGCCGCACTCCTGCAGCCGAGTGAACTGCGAACCGAAGCGCCGCCGGCCGAGGGTCCGACCGCCGGAATCGGCGCCAACCGCGAAGCGGCGAAGTCGGGGCATCGTGTGCTCTGCGTCGTCGAACTGCCTCGATTTGCGCTCCGAGACGAAACGCTTCGTGTGTCCGTAACGGCTGAAAACGTGGTGACCGGGTTGGCGAGCGCGACGGATGGCACTTGGCAAGGGCAACTGGTCCTGTCCGATGACGCACCGCGAGAGAACGTGCTCATGAGCGCACTCGTCGAGTCGGACATCTACGCGCACCGCAGGAAGGTCGTGCCGTTGTCGGAGCAAGTGCTGGAGAGCGGCAGCGTGAGGTTCGAGTTCGACCTGGACTTTGGCGCGAGCCTGCACTTGTGTGTCGTGGACGAGCTGGCGATGCCGGCGAGTGATGCTGTAGTGTGGCTTCGACTTCGCGGCGCCGGTGAGTCGCCGGAACCGAACAGCACTACAGTCGCATCGCGCCGCGCCAGAACGGACAGCCACGGACGCGTGACGCTCCTTGGTCTGGCGCCTGGCGATTGGGTCGTGGACATTGCTGGGCAGAAGTGGTGGGAGGATGCTCCTCGGCAGCTTGTGGCAGCGCAGGTTGGCAACCAGGAGTGGAACCGGATCCTCGTCCCGCGCCTCGCCAACTCGCAGTACGTATCGGGGTTCCTGCACTTGCCCTCAGGTCTTGATTGGCGCGATGTGTGCTTGGCTCAGTTCGAGGCCGACGGGACTCCGCTCGGTGACCGCATCCCGTGCTACGAAGGCGGCGCTTTCTACGCACACGATCCCGATAGCGAAGGACTGATCCTCAGAGCGGAAATCACTGCAACCGGGCGTCGGTCCAAGCCGTGGAAGACCTTTGGTGGATCCCACGGCGGCCTCGTCACCGTCGAGTGGGAGGAGTGACCATGGGAAGTAGCCGCAGCATCTTCGGCCATCTACCGCCAGCCAGGTCGACTCGGTTGCCCGAGAACGGACGGCCGTGGGTCGCGCGCTTGACCAAGTCGAAAGGCAACTCGAGCACTAAGCCGAGGAGCTTGCCATGAACCGCGACCGTTCAAGCAAGAAGCGTAAGACTGCCGCCGAACTGGTGGCGGAGCTTCGGTCGGCTCCGGAGTTTGTGGCTCGTGAACAGCAGCGAGAGCGGGAGCCGCAGGCGAACGCGCAGCTGTACTCGAAAGCAGCGGGGCCGATTCTTCGTGAGCTGAACAAAGCTGGATTCCAGGTGCAGTCCGTCGGGGCACTCAGGCAGTCTGGAACCGAGTACCGGTCCGCGATCTCGATCCTGCTTCGCTGGCTGCCGCTGGTGACGTACCTACCTCTGAAAGAGGAGATCGTGCGCGCGTTGTCGGTGCCGTGGGCGAGGTCTCTTGTGGGCCCGACCCTTGTCGACGAGTTCAGGCGCGCGGAGGGCCCAGCCGGCACTGGGATTCGGTGGGCGATCGCCAACGCACTCGAAGTCGTGGCGGACGAAGACGTTCTGGAGGACTTGATCGAGCTCGTGCGCGACCCGAGATACGGGAGAGATCGGGAGATGCTCGCGCTGGCCCTTGGCAACATGTCCGGCGCCCATGTGACTTCGGTTTTGCGGGATCTGCTCCGGGACGATGAAGTTGTTGGACATGCAGCCATGGCGCTCGGGAGGCGGCGTGCCTCCGAGGCTCTCCCGGAGCTTCAGGCCTTGACGAAGCATCCGAGGGCATGGGTGCGAAGTGAAGCTAGGAAGGCGGTGGCAAAGTGTGAGGCCCGAAATGCGTAGAGTCGCTGGACGCTTTGGAGTGGCGGGATGCATCTCCGTCGCCCGCTCCGGCGAAGCACGAACTAGGACCGCCCCCGCACGCGGTCAGCGAGCGCTCACTCCAAGAGACAGCTGATGGACAAGTCATCCCTCCTTGCGATCTGTCGCAAATCGCTCGGCTCGATGGCGTCCTCTGCAGCGCTCGAGAAGGCGATCGGCATTTTGGATAGTGAGGAGCCGCTCAAGATCGAAAGAGGGGCCACGTCGCGGAGCGTCGAGCACTATCGACTCATCTATCGGAGACGGCTCTCCCACTGTCGGTCGCTGGGACGCATCCCGCTCGGTCTCGCTGACGCCTTGCATGCTTTTGAGTCGCTTCCCGACGGGAAACAGCTCGCCGGCCTGGCGGTGGAGAGCGCCACGGGCGAAGTTCTCTTCTTCTGGATCGGCGGAGAAGGGAACGTGGTCGCTTGCATTGTCTTCGACTCTCCGGAGGGCCTCGGTCCCTAACCGCGTTCGTTCGATTTGCGATGGCTGCTCGGTCCTCAGATGTCAGCGGCTGTCGCCGTGCCCGCGCAAAGCCGCTTCGATGGCGGTCGTCGACGCTGCGTTGAACGTGCAGAA
>CALFYL010000284.1 GCA_937952135.1 uncultured Planctomycetia bacterium | reverse complement strand
GGCGCGCGGTCGATGACATCGGGCCACAGGCTGCCCTGCAGCGCATGCTGCACGTTGCCCGTCACGACGCAGCCTGACGCGTGCGAGTGCAGGTAGACGCCGGACTGGCCGTTGCGAAGCTCGGTGTTGATGTCGACGAGCGTGTTGCCCTGCACGGTGACCGCCCGCGAGTGGCCGACCACGATGGCGCTCATCGCCGAGCCCTGGATCGAATTGCCCTGCACGACGGCCCCGTCGTGGTTCTCGACGAGGATCGCGTGCTGGCCGCAGTCGCGGATCGAGTTCGACGCCACGAGCACCTGCGTGCGCTTCTCGAGCTGCGAGTTCGCGAGCTGGATCCCGCCCGAGGTCGCGGGGTTCGTGGGGTTCGACACGGCGCGCACGCGGTTGCCGAGGATCGTCACGCCCTCGGGCGCGCGCTGCAGGCCGTTCGAGCCGCACACGATGCCCGCGCCGACTCCGCGGTCGACGACGTTGTCGCTGCACACGGTGTCGATGTTCGAGAGCAACAGGATCCCCGCGCCGACCATCTGCCCGCCGGGCGCGATGTGACCCACGGTGTCGAGCACGGTGTTGGCGTCGACGACGACGTCCTCGCAGGCGGTGACGTAGATGCCGGCCTTCGAGGCGCGCGCGATGGTGCAGCCGAGGACCCGCACGTCGACGCTGTTTGCAATGGCGATCGCGTCCGCGTCGGCGTCGCTGATGCGCAGGCCGCGCACTTCGACGTTGGCGCAGTTCCAGAGCTGCACGAGTCCGTGGTGGAGGTCGCGCCCGACGCCGCCTGCGCCAACGACCGCGAAGCCGTCGAGCAGCACGCCCGCCGTGGATTCGATGCGGAGCAACTGTACGGCCGGCACGTCCGTGCGCAGCTCGCACTTCGGACCGCCGACGATGTGCACGGGCCGGTTGACGAACAGGCAGTGCTTCTGCCTGGGCAGCGGCGAGACGAGCACCGGAAACGGCGCGAGGCGCAACGTGCGCCCGTTCGCGGCGTCGAGCGCGCGCTGAACGTTGGCGGTGTAGTCGACGCTCCCGTCGGTGGCCGGATTCGCCGGCAGATAGTGCGTCAGCTCGACGACGCTGCTCGGCAGCGAGCTGGCCGTCGCTTCGCCCGCGCCCTTGTTGAGCGGAACGGCGCGGCGGCCGTCGCGCGAGGAGACGACGGCCAGCGCGACGACGAGCAGCGCGCCGGCGCCGAGGATGGCGGCAAGTGTGCCCTTCATGGATGGTGCCGTTCGACGCATCGGCGCAGCGCGCACCGCGCTGGAGCCGCGCGCTCCGGCTCCAACCGGCGACGGACCGAATTTGGGTCTGCGCTGTGGCTTCGAGGCCTTCCGGACCTACTCTGCACTTCGTTCACCGGAAAGCCCTCTCGTTCCGCCGGACCCCATGCGCTTCCCTGCGATCCTCATCCTGCTCGTCGCGAGTTCGACCGCGTGCGCGCCCGATCCGCCGGCGGCGCCGCTTCTGCGCTTCGAAGCTCCGGCCGCGAGCCGCGTGCGCAAGGAGTTCGAGCTCGAGACCGACATGCGGCTCGAGTCGCAGGAGCTGCGCCACGACGGCGTGCTCGTGCCGCGACCCGAGGGCGAAGCGCCGCCGCAGGCGCGCGTCGAGAGCCGCGAGCGCTTCGTGTTCGTCGACGAGTTCGGCGCGCTGAGCGAGGGCCGGCCCACGCACCTCGTGCGGAAGTTCGAAGCGCTCGAGGGCTCGAAGCGCCACACGCGCACCGACGAGTTCGGCGACCACGTCGACGAGCGCTCGAAGTCGAGCGTGCTGGCCGGGCGCGTGGTGCGTTTCGAGTGGCGCGGGGGCGAGCTCTCGCGTTCGTACGTCGGAGACGCGGGCGACGAGGAGTCGCTCGTCGCGCTCGAAGAGGACACCGATCTGCGCGCCGTGCTGCCCGCGGGCCCGGTCGAGCCCGGCGTCAAGTGGCCGATCGACGTGCGCGTGGCGGCGACGCTGCTGCATCCTGGCGGCGGACTCGATCTCGCGGCGGCCGAAGACTCGAGCGCGGCCCGCGCGGGGCAGGCCCAGCTGCGCGCGAACCTCGCGGGCGAGCTCCACGCGACCTACTGGGGCGTTCGGGAGCGCGAGGGCCGCAAGTTCGCCGTGCTCGAGCTCCGCGGCGAGCTGCGCACGAGCTCCGAGACGCGCGACGATCAGCCCGACATCGCGATCACGCAGCGCTTCGAGCTCACGCGCCAGGTGCGGGGCGAAGTGTTGTGGGACCTCGCGGCGCACCGCGCGCACTCGGCGAGCGTCGAAGCGGAGCTCGAACTCGAGTCGACGACGCTGCAGACGCGCAAGGACGATCTGACGCCGCGCGAGATCGAACGCCGCGCCTCCTTCACGGGAGCGGCGCGCTCGACTGCGCGCTTCTCCGACGCGCAGTAGTGCTTCGAGTTCATGTCGTTCTCGTTGGGACGTCTCTGAACTCGAGCCTCGCAAGGGCGCCCGTCCATCGGGATCGCGACGGAGCTTGGAATCCTCGGAGCGGTGACTAGGAACGAGTCTCTTTCGAGAGCCGTTCGAATGCCCTCCGAAATCGCAACTCCACGTCGACGACCGGCGCGCGCGCTTCTCGCGTTCGGCGCAGGAGCCGTGGGACTCGTCGCGACGGCGCTCGCGCAGTCGCCTGCACGGTTCACACTCGACGCATTGCGCCAGCGCGCACGCGATCTGAGCCAAGCGAGCTACTCCGCACGCGACGCTGCGGACTTGCCCGAGTGGCTGACGAAGCTCGACCACGACGGGTACCGACGGATCGTGTTCCGCCCGCAGGCGGCGTTGTGGCGCGGCGAAGGACTCCCGTTCCAACTGCAGTTCGCGCACCGCGGTTATCTCTACAGCCGTCGTGTTCCGATCCACGTCGTCGAAGCCGATGGCGCCGTGAGCGAGGCGATGTTCAGCCCCGCGCAGTTCGAGTACCACTTCGAGCCGTCGCGCGGGGCGCCGGCAACCCTTGGGTACGCCGGCCTCACGATCTTGCGACCCGTCGCGGAAACGGGGAGGTGGCGCGAGGTCGGGTCCTTCTTGGGCGCCTCCTACTTTCGCATCGTCGGAGCGGGACAACGCTACGGCGCGTCCGCGCGAGGACTCGCGATCGACACCGCGTCGCCGAACGGGGAGGAATTCCCTGAGTTCGTGGAGCTGTGGGTGCGCAAGCCCGCACCGGACGCGGCCAATCTCGAGCTCTTTGCATTGCTCGACAGCCCGAGCACGACCGGCGCGTTCCAATTGGTTCTGACTCCTGGCGAGCCGACCCGCGTCGACGTGCATGCTTGGCTCTATCCGCGGCGCAAGATCGACAAGCTGGGGCTCGCGCCACTGACCAGCATGTTTCTCTTTGGCGAGGATCGGCTGCGGTGCTTTGTCGATTTTCGCCCTGAGGTCCACGACTCCGATGGATTGCTGATCGCCAAGGACGGCGGCCGGATCTGGCGGCCGCTGGTGAATCCGGAGCGCGAGCACCGCGTGTCGAGGCTGCAGCTCGACGATCCGCGCGGCTTCGGCCTCGTGCAGCGCGATCGGGAGTTCGCGAACTACCAGGATCTCGAAACGCGTTCCGAGCTTCGTCCCAGCTACTGGGTCACGCCGCGCGGCGTGTGGGGCAAGGGCGCCCTCGAGCTGGTGGAGATTCCGACCGATGGCGAGCACAACGACAACATCGCGGTGTATTGGACGCCGGAGCGCGCGCCGACCGCGGGCGA
>CALFYL010000283.1 GCA_937952135.1 uncultured Planctomycetia bacterium | reverse complement strand
GGTATGAGTGACGGAGACGATTCGGAACGTCGAGCCCGTTTCGCTCGTCTCGACTCGGAACGCATAGACATTCTGCCGCGCGCCAGTGATCTGAAGCGTCGCCGTCTTGGCCGCTCGATTTCGCTGGGTCACGACGACCGTGCATCCGCTGTCGTTCCACCACTTGGCTTCGAACCGTCGGCCCTGGCGGAGCCGATCCTCGACCGGCGTCGCGACCTTCTTCTCCGCGGGCGGCTTCGGCTTGGCTTCGGCAACCTTCGGCGCGTCGAGCTTGATCGCGAACGCAGACTCGAGTCGCGCGGTCGTGCCCGCCGGAATCACCAAGTGGATCGACCTTGGATCCGGCTTGAACTGCTTGGCGATCGCGGGGGCGAGCGTGAGTCGTTCGAGATCCTGGAAGCTCAAGATGCGCTTGCCGTTCACGTCGACCGAGACCGTCGTCGCGGTCGCTTCCAGCACGATCGTGCTGGTCTTGCCGACAGGAAGAACGTCGCCCCTGTAGGTGGTCGGGTTGTCCTTGATCGATGCGCCGCCGATCTGCTCGAGCCCACTGGTGCGGCCGTCGACTCCGCCGAGGATCAGCAGGCCGAGGGGGCGCTTCTCGAGGTCCGGCCGCGGAAAGTAGAGCTTCACGCCTCCGTCGCCCGACGTGCGCTGCACCTCGAGCTCGAGCCGATAGCCGTCGCCCTTGCGCCCGTACGGCGCTTCGAGTTCGGCGCATCCCTCGCCGTCCGAATCGAACTCCACGCGCGGACCGTTCCAACGAGCGCCGCTCTTCCCGTCGATCTTGGCGGCCAGGCGGAGGTCGCGCCAAGCGCGGCGTTCGTAGCGCGCGCGCAGCAACTCGCGCTCGGCTGCGAGAGCCGACGCTCGCTCGTGGAACGCCGCGCTGGAGAGTTCGTTCTCGGCGCGCTCGAAGGCGCGCCACAGGCGCTCGATCGCCTTCGAAGACTCGGCTTCGTAGCTCCGTGCGACCTCCGCCGTCGACGCCGGAAGGACGAAGCGCTCGACGAACGCGGCTCGATCGGCCTTGACGCGCGCCGCGATCTCCTCCGGAGTCTGTTCGGTGACGAGCGCGTCGAGCGCGGCGAGCACCTGCTTCCGACGCTCGGCCTCCTCGACCTCGAACTTGCTGCGGACGTTGTCGAGCGTCTGCAGGACAGCGTTCTCGACTTGCGCTTGACCGTGAACCGCTGGAACGGCGAGACCCATCGCCGCCAGGAGCAAACAAGGGAGTTTCATGCGAGTCCTCGAGGGGAGCGAGGGAGGCGAGTCGGAAGTCGATCCGGATTCAATCGCGTTCGATCTTTGCGCGCAGCAGGCGGGCCGCTGTCTCGAGCTCTTCGGCGCTCGGCGGAGTGACGAGGTATGGCCCGTGGAATCCGGAACGAAGCTCGACGACCCGAGTGGCGCCGCACTCTTGCTCTTGATTGCCGCCGTGGAGCTCGAATCGAAACTCGAAGCGGCGGCGATTGGGCGCGAGGACTTCGAACTCGGAAGCGTCGATGCGGTAGGTGTCGGCGTACGCCGCGCCTTGACCGGAGATGGGACACATGAGCTCCAGATCGGGAGCCACGCGGGGGAGCGGCCCCTCTAGCTTCAGTCGGAGGGTCGGCCGACGTTCGAGCTGGAGTTCGGTGTGGCGGCGCGTGAGATCGATCTCGTCGCTGAAGTACGTCTCGGAGTGGACGAACGCCCGCGCCCCGGTCGGGACCAGCAGAGTGACGCGTCCAGCGCTATCGCTGCCAGCTCGGGCGTTGTAGTCGGTGTTCGTGTGCTCGACGTTCACGAAGACGTCGGCCGGAGTCGTTCCCGAGCTCTCCATGAGTTGGACGACGACCTCCTGGAAGTCGCGCCGAACGTCCAGATCGAGGCGGTATTCCTTGACGCGCTCGGAGAGCTCGAGCTGCGCCTTGTGCAAGACCACGGCGCTCCTCGTCGTGCGCGATTGCGGGCCGTAGTACTGCACGCGAACATGCACAACGCCTGCGGGGAGCCCGGCGAGTTCGAACGAGCCGTCGACGTCGACTCGAGACTGCCGTAGAGCAAACCGAGGAGCTCTCGGGAGCATGCCGACGTCGGCCTCGCCTCCGCCGGCCTCCCACGGAACAGCGCTGGCTTCCACCCAGACGCGGTGGTGGGGCACGCTCGGCGCAAGCAGCACGCGGCCGCGGAGCGCGATGCGTCGGGGAAGCACGAGCTCCAGCTCCTCCTCGCTCGGCTTCACGACTCGAACGACGTCCGAATGGTCCGGATGCGAAACCGCGAAGGTGAGAGGCGTCGCTTCCGCTCCGAGTGAGCGCTCGACGGTCACATCGAACCCGCCGTCCGCGCGGGAGTGCGTTTCGACGCACGTCGTGCCCACCGCGTAACCCAGCGAGGAGATCGAGCTCGCCTCGGCGAACAACGCCCGGACCCGCGCATTCGCAACGGGCGCCCCCGCCGTGTCGACGACGCGCCCGCGCACGCTGCCGTCGGACCAATTCACTCGGATATCGCCGAGGTCGTGCCGCGCTTTGGTGCTGGGCGTGAGCGACTCGATCTCGTGACTTCGAAACTGATGTGCGGCGCCCGGGACGGCGAGCCAATGAGCTCGATCCAGCTCCTCGCTGCACGGGACCCGCAGCTCGAACTTCCCGTCGTCGGACGTTGTTCCGCTGGCGACGAGTTCATCCCAATGCCAAAGCTGAACCGTGCGATCGGCAAACGAACGCCCGCGGGCGTCCAGGAGGCGGCCCACGACGAGTGCGCAAGTTTCGGGCTCTCGGCTCGATACGTCGACGAACTCGGCGCGGAGGACTTCGCCCGGATGTTCGGCGCACGGCAAGGTGTCGCCCTCCACCAAGCGCAACTCGGTCGGCCGCCAGCTCGAATTCGCGGCCTCGCCAAGCGCGAGTGCGATCGTTGCTCGGCCGTCGACGACCTCCAGCGACAGCCAGTCGTCATCCTGCATGTCGCGATCGCACGCGTAGCAGAACGAGTAGCTCGCCGGTCCCTGCGGAGCGCCTTCGATGTTCACTTCGAGTCGTGCGGTCGGTTCCCGCCACGCGAACTCCACGAACTGCGATCGCGGATCGGACAGGTCGAGGTCACGCCGCTGGGCATAGGGATCGCCCACGACGCCGACCGTGACCTGCGCCAAGGCGCCGAGCGGTCCGGCCGCGCCCAACTTGGCGCGCGCGTGCCGCAACGTGGCTCGCCCCGAGGAGTCGGTGCGAGTTCGGACCACCGTGCTCAAGTTCTCGTCGGCGTACCCCACGTAGGCGATGGCCGCCAGCGACACGAGCGCACCCTCCAACGCTCGTCCCGCCTCGTCCGTGACCAGCACCTCCACGTCGGCGTCCTCGTGAAGCTCGATCCGCACCGGCCCGGGATCCTCGGGCCGAACCACCGCGTATCCCCAGAGCGAACCGCTGGACGCGATCGCCACCATTCCGTGGGCAAGCCACTTCACTTCGAGCACTCCTCGCGCATCCGCGGCGGTCTGGGTCGAGCCCTCGCGCGTCAGCTCGTCGAGCAGCCCCACCTCGGCCCAACGATCGATTTGCGCGAGCGACTTCGTGTTCCCTGGAATCGGCCAGAGTCTCACCGACGCGTTCGGCACGGGCGCTTCGCTCGCGCCCTCGAACACGCGGAGCTCGACGCGTTCGTCGCGGCCCACGCTCGTGCGCGTCGAATCCGCCGCCGCCACGCGCGAACTTGCGACGAGAGCCGGCGCGGCGCCCGTCGGAACGGCCGGTGCAAACGGCGCGGTCAGCTCTGTCGATCTCCACAGATACGCGACGACGAAGAGGAGTGCGGCCGCGGCCGCGGTCCAACCCGCGACAGGCGCCGTGCTCGACTTCAGTTGCCGGAACAACGTCGGGCGGGAAGCCTCCGCGAAGGGAAGGAGCAGGCCGAGCAGTCGGTCGCTGCCCCCGACTCGACGCTCGAGATCGGCTCGCAGTCGTTCGCGCCCGATCCGGAGCTGCTTGTGGATCGCGCCCCGCGTCAGGCGATCCTGCGCAGCGAGGGCGTCCGGCGACTGTCCCTCGAGGTAGTGGCGCGTGAGCACGCTGCGATACGGCTGCTCCAACAGCGCCAGCCGCTCGAGCACGAACCGCGCGGTGTCGATCCTCTCGACGCTCTCGTCGGCCGGCGGGACCGACTCCGGACGCGCCGCGGCGCGCTCGCGGTGTTCGCGGCGGGCGGAGACTCGGAACTGCTCCAGCAGGTACTTCTTCGCTCGCCACAACAGCAGGCGCCATCGATCCCGCTCGTCGTGCTCACCCTCGAGCGGCCGCGACAGAGCGTGGCGGGCGGCGTCCTCCGCGAGGTGCAGATCGTGGACGATCCGAACCACCAGCCCGCGCAGCCGGTGGAGGTCTTCGAGGTAGCGCTGAGAGTCGAACGGAAGGTCGTCGGTGGGGGGCATGGTGCAAGG
>CALFYL010000282.1 GCA_937952135.1 uncultured Planctomycetia bacterium | reverse complement strand
CGGACAGGAGCGGAAATTTGGGCCGTTTTTGGGGTCTTGGCGCAGCGGAAAGGAACGGAATCCAGCGGAATCGAGCGGAACGGACGGCGGGTCAGATGCCGCCACTCGCTCCAAGCGACGCTGCGCGGCGCAGCACTCCTGGCGCGCGTCGATCTGACCTCGCCCGTGCTATTCGCGGCGCCGATTGCGTCGGCCGGGATCGGTTGGCGGAATGGAGCCCATGAACCCCGACGCCCAACTCCGCGCTCAGATCGACGCCTTCGTCGCCGATCTCTCCACGCTGGTCCGCCGCGCCGCGCTCGACGCCGTGGCGAGTGCCCTCGGATCGCCTGCACCCGGCCCGGCCCAGCGCGGTCCCGGTCGCCTGCCCAAGGCCGCGGCATTTGCTGCGCCCACGAAGCGCCGTGGCAAGCGAGCCAAGCGCAAGCCAGCGGACGTGGCGAAGTCGGGCGCGACCGTCGTCGCCTACGTCGCCAAGAACCCCGGCCAGTCCGTGAAGCAGATCGGCAAGGCGCTCGGCGTCGCCACCAAGGAACTCGCGCTGCCCACTATCCGCGTGATCGAGGCGAGGAAGCTGCGGACCACGGGCGAGCGGCGGGGAACGCGGTACTTCGTGAAGTAGGCGAGTTGGCGGCGGCGAGCACGCTAGCAACTTGACCAATGTGACGCTCGCGCCCTCCCAGCGCCGGCCACACGCAGCGCTTCTGCCGCTACTTGCCGCGGCTCGTCAGGTACGCACGCGTCGTCCCGCCCGCGCTCGAAGTTCGCGCCGCCCGGCAGCTGGTCGCCAACCTCTCCGTCGTTCGCGAGAAACGGGTCGTGAGCGCAGACCGCCGACGACCGTTGGCGCAGCGAGCTCCTAGTCGCTATCGAGCGGCTCACTCAGCTTCTTGGCGACCCACCATCCACCGTAGGTCAGGCCCACGAACAACGCCCCCGCGAGAAAAATGGGATTTGCCCCGAGCGCGATAGTCATTGCTGTGCCGCCGGCGGCCGACGTGACGCTAGAAACAACCGCGCCACCCGCCGCAGCGCCGGCCGTGGCGCCGGTAGTCAGCCCGGCGCCGCGAATCACACTCGCCACATCGCTCTTGAAGCTGCTCATCGAAGTTTCCATTGGAAAGAAGAGCCCAGGACCAACACTCCAGGAGTGCCCACGCAGGCCACCTGCGATGCACTGGCGGCAAACGTTGTGCCGCGGGTGGGCGCAGGATCGGCCAATCCCGAGAGGAGAGGTCAGCCTCTCACCAGTCGCTGCACCATTCCCGCGGCGGTGAACCGCCACCCGTGCCCGTGTCTACCTACCGCATATCAGCTGCACGCTGCGCGCGGCAGCTGCTCGCTCGTCCGCGGCGAAGTCGCCACGCGGCAAGTAGATACCCCGGTTCCCTACCCGGAGAGACCCCTGCTCGCGAGTCTGGTCGGCTTCGCACGGCTAGTTCAAGACGCACAAATGGATCACAAGCCATTAAGCCCTCCCGATTTGCGGTGCCGGGGACGAGCGGTTTGGCGGGAAGTTCCGCGGCCGCTGTTGCAGCATGTCTGCATTGATGTCGACCGTGGAGGCCAACCGCTCGCCGATCGCGCGGCCTTCCACTGTCACGCGTGGGGGGGGGGGCAATCGGGTGAACCCTAGATGAGTTCCACGGTCCGGACCGGGTACATGGGTGACACTTGTGTCCTGGGACATGGGTGACACTTCGAGGTAGCGCCGGGCGTCGCGGGGTGTCTGCTGTGGCATGCCTTGGCATGAGACCCATATCGTGAATGAGCGCGTGAAGTTCGTCGCGGCCGCGCAGTCGAACACAGTGACGATGAAGGACCTGTGCGAGCAGTTCGGCATTACCCGCAAGACGGGCTACAAGTTGTTGCGGCGGTACGAGGCTGAGGGCGTCGACGGGCTCCGCGACCGCTCTCGAGCTCCGTTGACGCGGCCCAATCAGCTGTCGCCGAAACTGGAAGGGCTGATCCTGCGGGCGCGGCGGGCGCACCCGACGTGGGGCTCCAAAAAGCTGCTCGTGATTCTCGCAGAGCAGTGGCCCGCCGAGCGCATGCCTGCGCGCAGCACGATCGACGCCGTGCTCCGGCGCGCGGGCGTGGTCGAGCCGCGCCGCGTGACGCGCACCCGGCGACCGGTTCCGTGCAAGCCGGTGATCGAGGCGCTCGAGCCGAACGACGTGTGGTCGATCGACTTCAAGGGTTGGTTCCGGCTGGGCGATGGCGTGCGCTGCGATCCGTTGACGGTCAACGATGTGTTCAGTCGCGCGTCGCTGCTTTGCAGGGCGATGGTAGGTCCCAAGCTCGACGACGTTCGGCTGCTGCTGGAGGCGCTCTTCTGGAAGTACGGTCTGCCGCGCTTCATGCTCAGCGACAATGGTCCGCCCTTCGGTGCGAATGGGCTGGGCGGTCTGTCGCGACTGAGCGTGTGGCTGTTGCGCCTGGGCGTGATTCCGGTGTTCATCGAGCCGGGCCGGCCGGACCAAAATGGTCGCCATGAGCGCTTCCACGAGACGCTGCTGGCCGACGCTGCCGATCCGCCGCGCGCCTCGCAGCGAGCTCAGCAGGCAGCGTTCGGCGCCTTCCAGCGCTGCTACAACGGCGAGCGTCCGCACGAGGCGTTGGGGATGCGCCGGCCGTGGGACTTGTACCGGCCGTCCCCGCGTGAGATGCCGCGCGTGCTGCGCGACCACGAGTACGACAGTGGCTTCGAGACCCGCAGCGTTCGTCGCGACGGCACGATCAAGTGGAATGGCGGTTACGTGTTCGTGGGCGAGGCCATGGCGCGCGAGGTCGTCGGACTCGAGCCGGTCGACGAAGGACGCTGGCAACTGTGGCTGGGACCAATCCTGCTCGGCGTGCTCCACGAACGCTCGAACACCGTCGTGCCGCTCGGCCGCGAACGTCGAAGTCAGAGTGTCACCGATGTACCCGGACACGCCACAAGCGCCAAGCCGCGACGACAGGCGAAGTTGCGCTGAAATGGGCCACCCCTGCGATTGGCGAACGCGGACTGCTCGGGCCGGGGACCTCGTCGCTGCTCTCCTCAATCCCCGGCCCGAGCAGTCC
>CALFYL010000281.1 GCA_937952135.1 uncultured Planctomycetia bacterium | reverse complement strand
GCGAACTCGCAACGCGCCCCATAGTCCGCGGCTTTCGCTCGACGCGCAATGCGTCAGTCGGGCCCAGCGCAATGCGTCCGTCGAGCCCTGCATCCGGCGCTACTGGCCCCGGGCGATCCGTGCCTCAGGCGCGCAAACTCTCGATGGGCCGGCTCGCCAGCGCGCGGGCATTCGCGGCGATGCCGCACACCGCGCTCGCGAGCGCGGTCAGCAGGGTCGCAGCGGCGAGCGACGACCACGGCAGATCGGCGTCGATCTCGATCACGCGCTCGAGGAACACCCACGCCAGCGCAAAGGCCGTCGAGCCGCCGATCGCGCCTGAAACCAGGCCGATGAGCGCGAACTCGATGCCGAACAGCCGCGCGACGCCGGCGCGCGTGAGGCCGAGCGTCTTGAGCAGCGCGACTTCGCGGCCGCGGTGCACCGCGGCGGAACTGGCGACGCCGGCGAGGATCGTGAGGCCAGTGAGCACCGTGAACAGTCCGAGGATGCGCACCGCGAGCGCGAGCTTCGTCAGCACCGTGAGCACTTTGTCGAGGATCGCGCGCACGGCGATGGGGGTGACGTTCGGGGCGCTCGCCGCGAGCGAGCTCTGCAGGCCGACTTCGCGATCGGCGTCGAGGCGCGCGGCGATGAGCACGCTGTGGGGGGCCGAGTCGAGCGCCTCGGGCTCCGCGACGAGGAAGAAGTTGATGCCGAAGCTCTCCCACTCGACGGTGCGGATCGACGTGACCCGCAGCTCGACGGACGTGCCCTGCACGTCGAAGACCAGCACGCTTCCGACTCTCGCTCCCAGATCGCTCGCGAAATCCTGCTCGAGACTGACTTCGAGGCGTTCGGGGTCGCTCCACAGCTCGCCCTCGACGACCTTGTTGTCCGCGGGCAGCTCGCGCATCCACGTGATGCGCTGCTCGCGCGTCAGCACCCAGCGCCCGCGGCCTTCCACGCCCGCGCGCTGCTGCGCGAGCTCGCGCACCGGCACGCCGTCGATCGTCGACAGCCGCGCCGTCACGACCGGCACGTCGCGCACCGAACGCGCGCCGCGCGAGAGCAGCTCGGCGCGCACCGCTTCGCGCTGGTCGGGCTGCACATCGATCAAGAACACGCTCGGCGCGTCGGCCGGCAACGCATTTCGCAGGCGGTCCGACAGGCGGCCCTCGACGAGCGCCATGAGCGTGACCACCAGCACGCCGAAGCCGAGCGCCACTGTCGCGCCGACGACTCCGATGCCGGGCCGCGCGAGCGCCGCGATGCCGTTGCGCAGGTACGGATCGAGCCGCCCGCGCGGAACGAGGCCGGCGAGCTTCGTGAGGCCGCGCGCTCCGAGCGAAAGCGCCAGCGCGAGGAACGCGAGGGCGACGGTGAAGCCCGCGGCGATCTCGATCTGTCGACTCTGAGCCCACGCGGCGGCGAACAAGCCCGCGCCGACGAGCAACGCGGCGCCCCAGGCCACGGCGCGCGGCGCGGGCAGCGGCTCGACGTCGTTGCGCAGCACGCGGGCGGGCGCGACTTGCCAGATCGCCGTGAGCGGCGGCGCGCTGAACACGAGCGCGATGCCGACTCCGAGCGCGATGCCGCGGAGCACCGCGAGCGGCGCCCAAACGACCTCGAAGCTGGTCGGCAGGAGTTCGGCGGCGAGCGACGCGACCAGGTGCGGCGCGAACGAGCCGGCGAGCGCGCCCACCGTGCTCCCGACGAGGGCCAGCAACGCGACGTGCGCGAGGTACATGAGGAGCACCTCGCGCGGCCGGAAACCGAGCACGCGCAGCACCGCGACCGCCTGCGTGCGCGACGCGACCCAGGCGCGCACGATCTGCGCGACTCCGACTCCGCCCAGCACGAGCGAGAGCAACGCGACGAGCCCCAGGTAGCTCTCGACGCGCTCGAGCGAACGCCGCACGGTCGGCTGGGCCTCGCGGTGCGACTCGATGCGCAGGTACGGGGCCTCGTCGACTTCTTCGTTGATGCGGCGCTTGACGGAGGCGAGCTGCGCGTCGTCGGGCGCGCTCGGCAGGCGGTAGAGCTCGCGGTAGCGCACGCGGCTGCCGAATTGCTCGAGCTCGGTGCGCTCGAGGCCCTCGAGCGTCACGAACACCCGCGGGCCGAGCGTGAAGGCGATGTCGAGCCGGCCGGGCTCGTCGAGCACGACCGCGGCGATGCGGAACGGCTTGCCGCCGATCGAGAGCTCGTCGCCGAGTTCGGCGCCGAGGTCCTCGAGCAGGTTCGGCGCGACGGCGCAGCTCTGGGCGTCGAGCGTCTCGCCCAGCAGCCCCGCGGGCTCGAGCTGAATGGAGCCGTAGAACGGGAAGTTGTCGCTGACGGCTTTGAGCTCGACGAGCCGGCTCTTCGCGCCGAAGGCCGCCAAGGTCGGCGTCTCGCGCGCCTGCGCCCGCTCGCGCCGGGCATCGAACTCGAAGTAGCGGTCGAGCTCGTCACGGATCGGGCGCCGCGCCTGGATCGAAACGTCCGCGCCGAGCAGGTCGCGCGACTGCGCGCGCAAGGCGTCCTCGATCGCGTCGACGAGCCCCGAAACGCCCGTGATCGCCGCCACTCCCAGCGCGAGGCAGGCGATGAAGAACACCAGGCGAGCGCCCGAGCCGCGGGACTCTCGCCACGCCGCGCGCACGACGTTCGCAAGCTTCACGCCGTCGCGCCTTCCTCGATCCGCTCGATCGCTCCGGCGCGCAGGTGCACGCGGCGATCGGCGTGGCGCGCGACCTGCGGATCGTGCGTGACGAGCACCAGCGTCGCACCTTCGCGGTCGTGCATCTGCGCGAGCAGCTCCATCACGAGCGCGCCCGTGGCCGCGTCGAGGTTGCCGGTCGGCTCGTCCGCGAACAGCACGCTGGGCCGCGGCCCGAAGGCGCGCGCCAGGGCGACGCGCTGCTGCTCGCCACCGGAGAGCTGCGCCGGATAGTGGTGCGTGCGCTCCCCGAGGCCGACTTGCTCGAGCAGCTCGCGCGCGCGCGCCCGGGCGCCGCGCGACCCCGCGAGCTCGAGCGGGAGCAGCACGTTCTCGAGCGCCGTGAGGTTGCCGAGCAACTGGAACGACTGGAACACGAAGCCGACCTTCGCGCGCCGCAGCAAGCTGAGCTGGTCCTCGGTCTTGTCGTCGATGCGCTCGCCGTCGAGGAGCACCTCGCCCGAGGTGGGGCGGTCGAGGCCCGCGAGCAAGCCGAGCAGTGTCGACTTGCCGCTGCCCGAGGGTCCCAGAATCGCGCAGAACTCGCCCGCGGCGATCGAGAGGTCGACGCCCGCGAGCACGGTCAACTCGTGGCCCCCCGACGGAAGGCGTTTTTCGACGCGGCGACACTCGAGGCGCGGCAGGGCGATCATGGGCTCTGGTGTAGTCCAAGCGCGCTTCTGATGCACGCCCGGCGGTGTTCTCGAAGCCGGACTGCAGCGCTTGTTATCGTCTCCGTGATGCACGAAGGAAGTCGATGAACACTCGCTACCTGCACTGGGCGGGGCCCGTCGTGATCGTGCTCGCCGCCGCCTGTTCGGAACAGGCGGACGAGTCGGGGCGCGCGATGCCCGGCGACGGAGCGTCGCGGGTCGCCGAACGGATCGCGAGCGCGGATCGGCCGGCGCCGACGATCCCGGCCGACGCGCCGGTGGTCGCGGTGCTCGGCGACAGCATCGCCGCGGGGCTGCACCTCGCCGCCGACGACGCCTTTCCCGCGGCCTTGCAGCGCCTGCTCGCCGCGCAGGGCCGGCCATTCCGGCTCGTGAACGCGGGCGTGAGCGGCGACACCAGCGCCGGCGGCTTGCGGCGGCTCGAGTGGGTGCTCAGGTCGAAGCCCGACGTGCTGGTCGTCGAGTTGGGCGCGAACGACGGCTTGCGCGGCTCGCCGCTCGAGGAGCTCGAGAAAAACCTGCGCGAGATCGTGCGCGGCGGACTCGCGAGCGGCGCGCGGGTCGTGCTCGTCGGCATGCAGATGCCGCCGAACCTCGGCCCGGAGTACTCGCGCGGCTTCGAGGAACTCTACGGGCGCGTCGCGCGCGAAGAGGGCGCGCTGTTCGTGCCGAACTTCCTGCGCGGCGTCGGCGGCGAGGTGAACCGCAACCTCGAAGACGGACTGCATCCGACGGTCGAAGGGCACGAGATCCTCGCCTCGAACCTCGCGCCGACGCTGAGTGCGGCGCTCGACGAGCTCGGGCGCGAGTAAGCGCGCTTCGAAGCTCCGGTCCGCACCCCCATGGAGTCCCGCAAGACGCCCGATGTCGAGCCCAAGCCGTTGGCGGCGCTCGCGGCCTTCGAGGAGGGCGACTTTCACGCGCTCTCGAGCCCCTTGTGCCGCGACCCGCAGTACAACGACCGGCGCCTCGCGACGCGCCGCAAGCTGCTCTCGATCGCGAACGCGGCGCTCGAGCGCCTGAGCGCGGACGCGGCGAGCTCGGGCGGTGCGCTCGACCTCGCGGTGCGCACGAGCCTCCACAACCCGACGGTGTTCAACCACATGCAGGTCAAGCGCATGTGGGCCTACATCTGCCGCGGAAAGAAGGAGAAGGCGCGCATCAAGAAGGTGCTCGGCGCCGAGCTCGGCAAGGACCTCGACGCGGCTTATCGCAACGCGTACTTCTGCGTCGCGATCGACGATTCGGCGCTCGAAGTGAGCCTCAAGATCCACCCCGACGCGTGGTTCGACGGACAGAACCTGGTCCACCGCACGACGAAGGAAGGCTTCGCGATCTGGCTCGCGCTGCTCAACTCGACGCCGGGCTACCGCCTGAAGCTCGACAACTGGAAGGGCGAGTGGATCTGCGGGCAGATCACGAGCGACTGGCTGCGCGAGTTCTTCAAGTACTACAAGCCCGGCGAGCTCGGGCTCGCGGTCGAGCGGCGCTGGCCGGCGCCGGCGGGCGCGCGCGGCGCGGCGCTCGATCCGAGCGTGCCGGCGCAGCTCGTCGACGAGTTGCGCGCGCTGGCGCCGCTGTACCGCTACGCGGCGTGGTCGCAAGAGAGTGAATTCTTGTTCGGGCAGCGGAGTTGAACGGAGACGCACGGAGCATGGGCTCGAACGGGGAAGCGATCGTCGTCGGCTGCGGCGTGTCGGGGCTCTCGTCGGCGATCGCCCTGGCGGAAGCCGGCCGGACGGTGACGATTTGGACGCGCGACTTGCCGCCGCGCACGACCTCGAGCGTCGCGGGCGCGATCTGGTACCCGTACAAGGTCGCTCCGCTCGAGCGCGTCGCCGTGTGGGCGCGCCGCACGTACGCGGAGCTCGTCGAGCTCGCGCGCGAGCCTGACAGCGGCGTGACGCTCGCCAAGGGCGTCGAGCTGCTCCCGCCGGGCGTCGTCGACGAAAGCGCCGAGTTCCGCGGCGCGGCGCCGGACCTGCGCGAGCTCGAGGCAGGCGAACTGCCCAGCGGCTTCGCGCGCGGTTTCGAATTGTCGGCGCCGGTGTGCGAAATGCCGCTGTACCTCGACTACCTGATGCGGCGCTTCGAGAGCGCGGGCGGGCGGGTCGAGGTGCGGCGCGTGGCGAGCCTCGACGAAGCGCTTTCGAAGGCTGCGCTGGTCGTCAACTGCGTCGGGCTCGCGGCGCGCGAGCTCGTGGGCGACAAGCTCATGCGCCCGATCCGCGGCCAGGTGCTGCGCGTCGAGAAGCTCGGCGTCGAACGCTTCGTGCTCGACGACTACGACCCGCGCGGGGTGACCTACGTGATTCCGCGCTCGCGCGACTGCGTGATCGGCGGCACCACCGACGAAGGCGCGGAGGATCTGACGCCGGACGAAGCGGCGACGCACGCGATCGCGCAGCGCTGCGGCGAGCTCGAGCCCCAGTTGGCGCAGGCGCGCGTGCTCAGCGTCGCTGTCGGCCTGCGCCCGGGCCGCACCGAAGTGCGGCTCGAGCGCGAGTCCATCGGCGCCGGCGTCGTGATCCACAACTACGGCCACGGCGGCGCCGGTGTGACGCTCTCGTGGGGCTGCGCCTTCGACGTGCTCGCGTTCAGCGAGCCGTCGCTGGCGCTTTAGCGCCGTTCGCCGCGCCCGACTTCAAGCGTTCGAGCACCGCGGCCGCGTCCGAGTGGAAGTCGCTCGCGGCGACGAACTTGCGCGCGGCGAGCTCGTGCTGCACAAAGGTCGCGAGCGCGGCGAGGCCGGCGACGGTGGGGTGCAAGCGGTCCTCCTGGAGCCAGGTCTTGGTCACTTCCGCCGCGTAGGTGCGCTCGCCGATTCGAATCGACTTGCCGGACTTCAACTGCTCGATCCAGGAGCTCAGCCCGATCACCAGGACGTTCTCGCGCGGCGCGGCCCATTCGCGCAGGCGTGCGTTGAGCTTGTCGAGCGTCTCGGGCTTCGGCATCTGCGCGGGCATGAGGATGCGGCCCACGGCCTCGGACATGTTCGGAAAATCGCCGAGCACGAGCGGGCACTCGAACTTCTCGAGCGACTTCAATCCGCGCTCGAGCATCTCGAGGCGTTGCGCTTCGTCCGCCACCGGCTTGCCGTCGACGTCCTGCGAGCCGTAGCCGAACCAAAACAGGTAGTCGACCGCCAGCAGCAGCGTCGGCGCCTCCTCGAGCGCGAGCTCCGCCTGCGACAGCCCGTAGCCCGCGAGGTCCATGAACACCAGCGCGCTCGAGTGGTTCGACGCGACCTTGCCTTCGCGCGCGAAACTGGCCTCGAAGGCCGCGCCCCATCCCGGCGGCGCCTGGAAGCCCTCGCTCAGACTCGCGCCGACGATCGCCACCTGTTCGATCGCGTGGCGCTTGGGCGCCGCGGCCGCGCTCGGCACGGCGGCGGCGGGTTTCGTGGATTGCGGCGCGGCGGGCGCCGACGTGAGAGCCGTTGCGAGAGCCGATGCGAAGACCAGCGGAAGAACGAACGAGCGCGCGAGTCGATTCATGGGACGAGCTGTGCGAAGCGTGGGATGCAAGGGAACGTGGGACGTGCGGAATACGCGCCCCGAATCGAAGCCTACGCCGAACCCCGGTTCGCTCGCCACGCACTCGCGGTGTCGATTCGGTCAAACGCTTCCCGCGCGCTTTGCGTCGCCGTCTCGAGCGCGTCCTCCGCTGCGTGGGCACGTTGCGCGGGAACAAGTGCGCAGCGCACTCGAACGCTTTGGCCGGTGCGGGTTTCGCACGTCGGAGGCGCGTTTGTCGCCGGATCTCTCTCGACTCTCCGCCGCCACGCGGCCTAGGCTTAGCGCTGAAGCGTGCGGCGTCGATGTCCGCTCCCACCGTTGCGGAGCCGCCGCGCACGCGCAGGAATTCCTGGTGAAAGCAAGTCCATGGCCAAGCGCAAGCAAGCCCTCAACACACGCAACCAACCTCTCGGTGTCGCCGCGGACAGCGTGCCGCGCGAGAAGCGCGGACGGACCACCGCGCCCCAGACGCCGGTCGGCATCCACGCGGACGGAGTCGATCTTACGGACACGCTGAAGGAGTACATCCAGAGCAAGCTCGGGGCCAAAGTCGGCGCCTTCGCGCTCCAGATCGAGCGCGTCGCCGTGCGTTTCACGGACATCAACGGTCCGCGCGGCGGCGACGACTGCGAGTGCCGCATCCAGGTTGTGCTCGCCGGCCGCCCGAACCTCGTCGTCACCGAACGCGCGGCGACTCCGCGCATCGCTTTCGACGCCGCGAGCCAAGGCGTCGGCCGCGCGGTGAAGCGCGACCTCGACCGCGCCGGTTTCGCGCAGGGGCTGCGCTCCAAGCGCAACAAGTCGCGCCGCGAGAAGCACGCGCCCGCGCCGGCGCCGGAGACGGAGCCCGAAGCGTCCGCGCCCGCTTCGCGCAACGTTCGCAAGAAGACACCGCGCTCAGCGGCGGCGCTCGAGGTTTCGAGCGGCCAGCCGTCGCGAATGTCCACGCGCAAGAGCGCGAACCGCGTGCCGTCGGGGTTGAAGCTGCAGAAGCGCGCCAGCGACGAAGCGCATGCTCCTCAGACGCTCGCGGCTTCGGCCCGCGCGCGCCGCAAGTGACGATGCGCTGACGCGCAACTCGCTCGGCGATCTCGGCGGGCGAGGCCTGTGGCCCCGCTGCGATCGAGGCGCGAGTTGCGCGCTACGCGCCCGGTAACGCGGTGTCGGCCGAGGCCGCGCTCGCGTCGTCGGGGTTCGAGTCGTCGGCGGGTGTCCAGCGCTCCACGCAGCGCGCGAGGGCCGCGCGATCGATGGGCTTCGCGACATGGTCGTCGGCGCCGGAGGCGAAGCACTTCTCGCGGTCCTCGTCGAAGGCGTTGGCCGTCAGGGCGATCACCGTCGTGCGCGCTCGGCCGACGCGGTGCTCGTGCGAGCGCAGCCGGCGCGTGGCCTCGAGCCCGTCCATCTCGGGCATGTGGCAGTCCATGAAGACCAGCGCGAAGCGTTCGGCGCAGGCGCGTTCGAGCCCGATGCGGCCGTTGGACGCGATCTCGACTTCGCACCCGAGCGCTTCGAGCATGCGGCGCGCGACGAGTTGATTGACGACGTTGTCCTCGACGAGCAGAACGCGCAGCGGTCCCGAGGATCGCGGGGGTCTCGCCGGCAGCGGCGCGCGGGCGGTCTCGAGGTCGACGACGTCCGCCGCCTGGCAGCCCTCCGCCAGCACGCAGCGCACGCTGAAGGTCGAGCCGCGGCCGGGTTCGCTCTCGCAGGCGATCGTGCCGCCCATGAGCTCGACGATGCGCCGGCTGATCGCGAGGCCGAGCCCCGTGCCGCCGAAGCGTCGCGTGGTGGAGCGATCGCCCTGCGAGAAGCTCTCGAACAGGCGCGCGCTCTGCTCCTTGGAAATCCCGACGCCGGTGTCCTGCACTTGCAGCACCACTTCGCGCGGCGCCGCGCCCGCGCCTGGATCCAGCGACGCGCGCAGCACGATCGAGCCGCTCTCGGTGAACTTGATCGCGTTGCCCACCAGATTCAGAAGCACTTGCCGCAGGCGAATCGGGTCGCCGACGAAGCACTCGGGCAGGTGCGCGTCGTAGTCGATGCGGAACTCGAGCCCCTTCGACCAGGCTTGCGGCGTGAGCAGCGAGTGCACCTCCTCGACGACGCGCTGCAGATCGAAGGGAATGTGCTCGAGCTCGAGCTTGCCGGCCTCGACCTTCGAGAAGTCGAGGATGTCGTTGAGGATCACGAGCAGCGCCTCGCCGCTGGCGCGCAGCGTTTCGACCATCTCCCGCTGCTCGGAGTCGAGCGACGTCGTCTCGAGCAATTGCGCCATGCCGAGCACGCCGTTCATCGGCGTGCGGATCTCGTGGCTCATGGCCGCGAGGAACTCGGCCTTCACGCGCGCCGCGCTCTCGGCCTGCGACTTCGCGCGCACCAGCTCTTCCTGCAACTCGATTTGGTCGGTGATGTCGGTATGCGTGCCGACCAGCCGCTTCGCGCGCCCGTTCTCGTCGCGCGCCACGACCTTCGCGCGCGAGAGCACCCAGCGCCACGACTGGTCGCGGTGGCGCATGCGGAACTGCACGCGGTAGACGTCGCTCTCGCCCGCGATCACGCCTTGGATCCGCGCCATCGTCCCGGGCAGGTCGTCGGGGTGCACGAGCTCCTGCCACGCTGCGAGCGTGTTCGCGAGCTCGTCGTCCGCCAAGCCGAGGATCTCCTTCCAACGCTCGGAGAAGTAGACGCTCGAGTCGGCGACGTTCCAGTCCCACACGCCGTCCTCGTTGCCGCGCAGCGCGAGCCACATGCGCTCTTCGCGCCGCCGCAACTTCTCCTGCGACTGACGCTGCGCCGTGATGTTCTGGATGATGCCGTAAAGGCGCATCGGCGAGCCGTCGTCCGCGCGCTCGAGATCGCCGATCGTGCGGATCCAGATCGTGCGGCCGCGCGCGGTCACCAGCGTGAGCTCGAGGTCGTAGGGCTCGCCCGTCGCGATCAGCTTCGCGAGTCCCGCTTCGATTTCCTTGCGTGCTTGCGGCGTGTAGTAGCCCGTCGCCTGCTCGAGCGACGGCGGCGGACCGACCGGCAGCTCGTGGATGCGGAAGACTTCCTCGGACCACCACAGCTCCTTCGAGGTGAGGTCGACGCTCCACGCGCCGAGTCCGGCGAGCCGCACGGCCTGGGTGAACAAGAGCTCCCGACGCGGCCCCATACGCGACGACGCGCACGGCGCGTCGTGCGGGAGTTGCGAGCTCTCGTGCGGCTGTTGCGGCGGGCCTTGGGAAGTCACGTGTTCCGGCGCGGGGGGGAAGAGCGCCAAGGGCTGCTATCGGCGCCACGCCCCGCCGAACTGCACGAACTTCTGCGGACGTTGGCGGTGCAGCGCGCCAACAAGCGAGTACGGCCGAGAAGCTGATTCGCGC
>CALFYL010000280.1 GCA_937952135.1 uncultured Planctomycetia bacterium | reverse complement strand
ACTACGAGGCCTACCACGAGTGGCGCGAGGCCGACCGCAAGAAGCGCGGCATCGGGCCCAAGTCGCGTGCGGGCAAGTACGCGCAGCTCCTGCGCGACTGACGCAGCGCCCCCGCGCGTAGCGCGCGCGATGGTACGGGCGTCGCACCCGTCCCTCGAGTGACGGGTGCGACGCTTCTCAGATGGACTCGTCGACGGCTACTTGCCGCCGATCCATTCATCTCCGCGGCCGCCGCCACCGCCGCCACCGCCACCGCCACCGCCGCCGGGCTCGCCCTCGCCGTCCGCCTTGCAGGCGCTGCAGCCGAGCCAGTTGGCGCGCGTTTCGATGTCACCCGTGGTCGGGTTGTAGGCGAACTGATTGATCTGCAGCGCCCAGTCGCAGTACGGGGCGCCAAAGATGTACAGGCCGCATCCGCTGAACGAGAAGCCCAGGCTCCCGTCCGAGCTGTACGCCCCAGCAAGAATCTCGTGGCATCCCGAGCCGCTGCAGCCGGGATCGAGCAGGAACTGGCACGGGATCTCTACGCACTTCACGAACTCGCCGTCGGAGTTGTAGGACTCCTTGCAGATGCCGTCACGACGCCACATCGTCTGATTGGTCGTGCAGGTCCCCGTGGAGGTCTGAATCGTCATGACGTGATTCCAGATGCCCACGGCGCTGATGCAGCCCTTGCAGACCACATCCTCCGGTTCCGGCTCGGGTTCCTCGACTGCCGCCTGAGCGAGAGCTGCGCAGAGCAGAGCGGGGACTAGTAGCCACGATTTCATGGCAATCTCCTTCTTCAAAAGAGTGGGCGGCGAGATGTGAGTCGCGCTGTCTGACGCGCCGCCCTACTGGCGTCCGGCAGCGCGTCTCGTCACCGGCCCGACTCCAACTCCATGCGCGTGAGCAACTCATCCTTGAGGGCCAGCATGTCCGGGTGATCAGCACGCTCGATCCGAAAGAGCAGCAGACTCTGGATCTCGGGCGCAAGATGCTCGCTCAAGCGCGCCGTCGTCGTGCGAACTCCGCGGAGGCGCAGCGGAATCCCCGCCATGGCGGAGCGTCGGTAGCGACCGGCGCCGAATTCGGCGAGTTGGTGCTCGCACTCCATCATTGCGAAGCGAAGCGGCGTCGGGTCGGCGGGCAAACCGGTCGTCTGGTCGACGAACTTGCCGCTCTCCGCCGCGGCGAGCAATTCCGCGCAGCCCTCGAGTTTTCGCGCGAGCGAGCGAAGCACGAGCGCCTGCTCCTCCTCGGTGAGTGGGGTCGGATCGGATTGCTCCCAGATGCGCTCCACGTCGAGGTCGGAATTCGACCCCACCACGTACTCGTCCATGCGCTCCATCGCTTCGGCGAGCCAGGGAGGCGGCAGATATCTCTGCGACGGGTCCGGGCCGTGCATGTGCGTCACATCCCGAGCGGGCGCGACAGGCCGGGACGGGGGCGGTCCGTCCGAAGGCGCGGACGTCGTAGCCGCGACGGCTGTCTCCGCGGCCTCGGACGAGTGAAGCAGCGCGATCGCAGCGAGCGCGATTGCGCTTCCGACGAACAACATCAACAGTGTTTGGCGCATCCGTTTCGGCGAATTGGGGGTTGAGGGACGAACTCGTTGACGTTCGCCGGCCCGACGCTCGTGGAGTTGCATGGAGCCGTCCAAATAGTTCGGAAGCGTCTCCGCGCGTCCCATTCCCGGGATGGACGAGTGCTGGCCTGAGCCGCTCGACTCCGTGCGTTCGGCGGCATTCCCCGTCGAGCCCCGGAGTCACTGATTTCGCGGCGCTTCGATCAATCGCTCGTGCGCGCTCTCGAAGAGCGCGCTGACCAGATCGCGCTAGGCGTTCCGAACAGCCTTCGACCGGCGAGCTCGCTCAAGGAACTGCATGTCGCGCACAGCGGCGTCAGCCGATTGCGTGACCACGCGCGACGAGCACACGCTGCTGATTGCCGACCTGCACTGTTGATCGCTCGTCGCTCGCACTTGGCGTCTGACCTCCTCGCATTCGCGTGAGTTCAACCGCAGCACGATCTCCCTCGAAACTCCACTGGAAGTGCTTTGAGTCCCACGGGATGTGTGCCTGTCAGGGAGGAAGCAGGAGTGGGCGACGGACGCTCCGCGGGGAGCCCGGATGGCGAACGGCGAAGCGCCGGGCGCCGAGCGCGGTCGGCTTTCGTCGAAACGCAAGGCGGAGACGATGCTGAGGCTGTTGCGCGGCGAGGAACTCGACGCGCTCTAGTGCGCGTTGGGTGTCACGGCAGCGACGCTGTCATAGTGGCGTGATGACCTCCTCGCGGGCGGTCAGGCGAACCTCAAGTCGGGCGTGGAGGAGCGCGGCGACGACCAGTCGCAGCAGCTCGAGACGCTGATCTGCCAACTGACGATTGACAACGAGCGCCTTCGAGCGCTGCTGCACAAGCACGAGGAACGCGAACCTCTGGCCCAACGAAGGTCGAGGCCGTCATCGCTGCATGCCCGCCCTCCGTGAATCGTCGCCCCGGCGTGCAGCGCGTGTGCAGGCTGCTCGAGCGGTCGCGCCCGAGCGTGTACTGGGCGCGAGGAACGCCTTCGCGCCAAGTCGCAGCTCGCGCGCGTCTTGGTCCGCGCTCCGCCCTGAGCAGCTACGTGCTCCTACAGCACATTCTCACCGAACTCAGCGAGAGCGCGTTCGTCGGCGAGGGACGTTGCAGGGTCGGAGCGCGGCTGCGCCTTCGCGGCCTGCGCACGTCGCAACGCCGGGTGCTGCGACTGATCCGCGAGGCGGGCCTGCTCGCACCGATACGTGGGCGCCGCATGCTCGGTCCGCGCACGCATTATGGAACGATCACGACGGAGAGGCCCGACGTGAGCTGGGGTATCGACGCCTCGGAGATGTGGACGCTTGACGACGGCTTGGTCACGGTCTTCGCGGCCGTCGACCACCGCACTGCAGAGTGCGTCGGCATCCACGCCGCAATGTGCGGCACGTGCTTCGAAACGCTCGAACCGCTGCGCCAAGGCCTGCGATGCCACTTCGGCGACTACGCAGCGAACTGCGGCACGACCACGGCAGCCAGTTCACCACCACGCACTTCCAGTCGGAGTTGGCTTTCCTACGCGTGGTCTCCAGCCCGGCCTTCCTGCGCTTGCCCGAGTGCAATGGATGCCGCGGGCGCTGCTTCCGCACCACCAAAGAAGCAACTCCCCTGGGTGCGCTCCCTCCGCAACGCCGAGGAACTGCGCCTCGCACTGCTGGAGTGGATCGAACTCTACAACGAACGCTGGCTCATCAAGCACCACGGGCATCGCTCGCCCGCGGCCGTACGACGCGAACGCCTGGCCCTCGGGGCGTCCGCCTGATTGCCATCAGCTCACTGCCCAGGAAAGCGGGCGCGGAGCAGGCCAACGGGACTCGATTAGCCTGTGCAGCGTGGAATCCGGCCCTGCCCCCCTCGACGACGAGCTGCTCGAGCGTTCGCGCGCCGGCGAGCGCGAAGCTGTCGAGGCCCTGCTCGCGCGCCACGTCGACGCGCTGCACGGCTACCTGCGCATCAAGCTCGGGCCTGCGCTGCGCAAGCACGAGTCTTCGCTCGACCTCGTGGGCTCGGTGTGTCGCGAGGTGCTCGAGGGCGCGGAGCGCTTCGAGTACCGCGGC
>CALFYL010000279.1 GCA_937952135.1 uncultured Planctomycetia bacterium | reverse complement strand
CGCACCGCGGCCCCGGGTACGAGTGGGCAGCGCCCTCACGGGTCCGAGTGCGAGTCCGAGTGCGAGTCCGATCTCAGGAGCCCACGCGGACGCGCATGTCGACGGCAAGGGCACGGCCTCCCACGGCGCGCTTGCGGGTCGACCGTCGACCGCCCTCGATAGTCCTTGCTATCGACGCGGCGTCGCGCACCGCAGCCGGTCTTGTTGCGTCAGTGACTCGCTCCGCGCAGGCCGCCTGAGGACGACTACTCAGCTCTCGAGAACGACGCGCTACGCTTCCGCATGTGTCGCCCACCCTGCCCGAGTTCCCAGACGTCCCGCTGATCCCGCCCGAGGTCTACGCCTCGCGCGATCGTGGCGACCTCGTGCTGTTTTGTGGTGCGGGGGTATCTAAGGGAGCGGGATGTCCCCGGTTCGATGAACTTGCTGCCGCGGTCGAGCGGAAGTTCGACAAGGTGGACCTCAAGGAGGCACAGGCGTTTGGCGCGAAGCAGGTCGATCGCTACTTGCAGTTCGTCGAGCAGCGGGTGGATCTGTCGTCGGCGGACGACGATCGACCCGCGCCGACGCAACTGCGTGAGTTCGTGAGGAGCCGACTGAACGTCCACACGCCCAACGTGCCGCTCCATGAGGCCCTCTTGAAGTTGGCGCGAGACAGGGACGGCCGTACACGACTTGTCACAACCAACTACGACCCGCACTTCCGAACCGCCGCGGAGAACCTCGAACTCGCGGAGGTCCAGCATCAAGCGGCGCCTCGAATCGGGCCTCCAGACAGGGAGCTTTGGAGCGGGGTCGTGTACCTGCATGGGGAGTTTCGCGGGAGCCACCTTCGAGATCTGGTCCTGACGAGCGGCGACTTCGGTCGCGCGTACATCACCGAACGATGGGCCGCCCGCTTCATCACGGAGTTGTTCAAGAACTTCGACGTTCTGTTCCTCGGGTACAGCGCCAACGATCCTGTGGTGCGATACGTGCTCGACGCGTTCGCCGCGAGGCGCGGCAAGTCACGTCGAACGATCTGGGCAATGGCATCCCCTGGGGCGGACAGTGAAGAGGCCTTTCGCGCGCACTGGGAGTCGATCAATGTCAGGTTGATCCCGTACAGCGATGCGAACGGACACCAAGGTGTGAGCATCGGCTTAATGGACTGGGCTTCAGTGATCGAGGAGCCAAGTTCGCGTGCCGCACGCGTGCGGAACATTCTCGAACGAGGTCCGCGAGTCGGCGAGGGGTTAGAGCGGAACTCCTCAAAGGTGGACGAGGCGCAGCTCACATGGCTTCTCGGCAGCGGCTCGATCGACGTCGGTCAGGTGTTGCTTCGCGTGCAAGGCTCCGATGCGGAACCTCGCCCCACGTGCTCGTCCGACTGGCTGCCTGTCTTCGCGCGGTTGGGTCTGCTCGGCATCGAGGCAGTCCAGTTCGCTCCGCAACGATCGGAGCGCACGAAACATGGTCCGCAATTGGTCGGCATACCTGCTGCGGAAGCGCGACTGTCCACGGCGCTGCCGATGAGGCTCGGTGCGATCGCACGAGGCTTCGCAACCTGGCTGGCCGCGCTTGCGGCTGACGGATCCAAGCGCGCGGACGGAACGTCGAACTCTGAGGAGCTGTTGAAATGGATCCAGCAGTCGGGTCGGCAGGCAGCACTTCATCCAGAGCTGGCCGACATGGTGCGACGACGCATGTCGAGTGCCGCTGCGGGGCTTCCAAGCGAGTTGCGCGAGGCGTGGAGGTTGGTTCTCGATCCGAGCGTGAACGCTCGCCTGTCGCCTCCGCTGTCCGAAGAAGTTCGCTGGGCGCTGCAGGACGAGCTGAGTTCTGGTGGCATCAGCGAACTTACTGCCCACCAAATGCTTGATGCGCTGACACCGGTTGCGATTTTTGACCGCGGGTCGACTGCTGTCCACGCACGAGCATTCTTCCGCACGCTCCGCGACCGGCTTGTCACCGAGAGCCCCGCCGAGGACGAGGAAGAATGGGAACCGAGACGCCACGACTACGCGCGGTCCAGCATCGTGCTTCGGTGCGGTGACAACGAAGCGCTGCGCCTGCTCAAGAAGCTCGATTCCAGCCACAAGCGCGGCTGGCTTCTCCGATGTCTTGCGCTCGGAGCCAACCACAATCTCGAGCGCGCACTGGAGCTGCTTGCGCAGACGCAGCCCGTGTTCGGCGACATCGAGGGCCATCAGTACGAGCGCGTGGGCGCGTTGAGCGATCAAAGTCGGAAGTACGCGTGGACGCTGCTCGCGGACCTGACGTGGTACGCGGGCGCGGAGCTGGATAGGATCGGCGATCGGCGCGCCTTATCTCTGTACGAGGCGTGGCTGGCGGGACGCCACGTGACGCAGCACCGGCTTGCGCTCCACGCCGCAGCTCACTGGATCCACCTCAGCGCCGACAAGCGGCAGGAGGCGCTACATGGCGACTTCGCGTGAATGGATCGATCATCCCGACTTGGGTTCCAACGTGCTGGAGGTGCTGCGCCGACTGAAGCGCGACGGAGTTGTACTCACGGACCGCCAAGAGGCTCGGCTCGCCGAGCTCGAAGTGCAGGCAGCAGACCAATCGGCATCGAAGGACGCCGACGCCGGTGTCGGGTTCATCGCTCCGCTGGATCCGATCGATATCAGCGACCTCAGCGCCGAGAAGCTGGCCGAGTTGATGGTCGACAAGACGGACTTCACGACGCGCGAGGGTCGCGCTGCCGGCGGGCTCGAAGTGCTCATTCAGCGCGGCGAATCGAAGAAGTTGTTGGAAGCGGTGCGCCTCGCGGCCGCAAGACATGCGCCTCGTCCCAGCTTAGAGGTCGCAGGCGGCGTCGTGATTGATGCGTTTCCGGATCGAGCCGCGCGCTATCTGCTCGCCGTCGCCGAGGACGAGCGCAAGCGCGCCGGTGATTACCAGATCTCGCGTGACGAACTCCTCGCGACCTGGGACCGGCTCGAACCCATGGCGATGGCCGCCGAGCGCGGCGGAATCGCCGACAGTTCGCGCGAGGAACTGTTCAAGGCAATAAATCATCCCGCCGGCAAGCTGGCGCAGGCGCTGTTCGCGACCCTTGTTCCGCAAAGCGTGCTGCGACTCAGTCAGCTGGATCCCGCGCTCAAAGAACGCGTCGAGCGCAACATCGACCGACCCGGCAGCGCCGGGCGCGCGTTCCTGGCCATCGCGGCGTCTCGTCTCTTTATCCTGCACTTCGCCGAGCCCGAGTGGACCAAGTGCACACTTGTTCCCCACTTCGGTTGGAAGAACGTCGCCCGCGCACGGACGGCGTGGCAGGGCTTCCTGTGGGCGCCGAGCATCGACCCGGAACTCTACGCGCAACTGCGCGACTCG
>CALFYL010000278.1 GCA_937952135.1 uncultured Planctomycetia bacterium | reverse complement strand
TGCGCACGCCTTCGAACTCGCTGTGCTTGTCGCCCTCGTACTCGATGCCGACGTAACCGCGATAGCCCGCGTCGACGACGATCTTCATCATTTTGCGATAGTCGGTGCGCGTCTCGTCGCCGGCCTCGTTGAACTCATGGGACTTCGCGCTCACGGCCTTTGCGAAGGGCATGAGCTCCGTCACGCCGAGGTAGCGGTCGTACCACTTGCCGTCGCCGAGGTGGAAGTTGCCGAAATCCGGCAGCGTGCCGACGCGCGGGTGGTTCGCGAGCTTCATCACGCCCGCCAGCCAGTCGCCCTTCGACGACGCGCCGCCGTGGTTCTCGACGATCACGTTGATGTTGGACTTGGCGCCGTACTCGGCGAGCGCGACGAGCGAATCCGCGGCGCGGCGCTGGCGCTCGCCCTCGTCCCCGCCGCCGCCCGCGTTCACGCGAATCGAGTGGCATCCGAGCGTCGCCGCGCAGTCGATCCACTTGTGGTGGTTCTCAATCGCCTTGCGGCGTTCGGCGTCGTCGACGTGCGCCAGCTCGCCCTCGCCGTCGACCATGATGAGCAGGCTCTTCACGCCGTGCTCGTCGCAGCGCGCCATCAGGTTCTTCAGGTACGCCTCGTCGCGCGCGAAGTTCTTGAAGAATGAATTCACGTACTCGACCGCCCCGATGTCGAACTCCTGACGTGCGACGCGCGGAAAATCGAGGTTCGTGATGCGCTTCGACTGCAGCTCGCGGTGCAGCGACCACTCCGCGAGCGAAAGGTCGTAGAGCTGCCTCGGCTGGCTGCGCGTCGACGAGCACGCGCCAAGGCTGGCGAGGGCGCCGAGACCGGCGACGGAGGCGAGGAATTCGCGGCGGTTGGTGGGTTGCATCGAGTCCTGCAGAGAACGGGGACGGGGTTGCACGGGATACCCGCTGCGAGCGGCGAGCGCCAGCGTCTCGCGCAGTTCGGCGCGGCTACTTCGATTGCGGCTCGACGGCGGTTTTCAGGCCCTGCAGCGAGTCGGTGAGGATCTCTCGGTGCACCATCTGCGAAGCGGGGCCGAGAAACATCGCCAGCATTCCACGAGTGAAGCCGTCGCCGAGATCCAGTTCGTCAGTCCAAGTGACGCGCGTACCGGCGGGCGTGGGATCGAGTCGCACGAGCGAGCGGATCGTGTAGTCGCTCCCCGGCGTTTGAATGCGCACGCTCACACCGCCGCTGCCGTGGCGCGCGGCCCCCGCGATCACGAGTCCGTCCTCGAACAGCGTCGTGAACTCGACGCGATCGGCGGCCGACGAGACCAGCTTCACCTCGCCTTGCCCCAGATCGTCTTCGTCCGGCACGTTCGACACCGAGTTCCGCGGAAGGCCCACTTCGATTTTCACGGCCTTGGGCGTCTCCCACCGCAGGGTCGCGCCGGCGCCGCCCCCGCTCTCGCGGAACGTGCGCACGACGCCCGGGTCGACATCGCGCTTCCATCCCGACCATTCGCTCCACGACTCCAGCTTCTCGATCCGCGCGCGGATCGCCTCCGCGGGCGCGGCGATCTCGATCGAGGCTTCAACCTCCGAGGTGCGCGGGACGCGCGCGACCGCGATGTAGAGCACCACGAAGAACGCAATCGCGCCGAGAACGAGCGCGAAGCCGCAACCCAGAAGCCACTTGCGCGTACTAGACATGGAGGGAATCGACCGTTGGAGGAAGCGCGGACACGAAGCGCGGAAACCTAGAGCGCCGCGCGGATCAACGCGTCGGCGTAGTCGACACCGTCCGGCGTGCGCGAGCCGTGCCACGAAAGGTATTCGCCGTCGGCGATCGCGAAGCGCGCGCGTGGCCAGCCGGTTGCCGCGCACAGCTCGTCGATGTGCTTTTCCTCGAACGAGAACGGCTCGGTGCATAGCAGAACGCGCTCGGGGTTTGCGCCGACGAGTTGGGCGAGCGTGATCTCGGGATAGCGCTCTTCGCGCTCCGCGAACACGTTGCGGCCGCCCGCGAGCGTGAGCAACGCGCTGGCGAAAGTGTCCTTGTTCACCGTCATCCACGGCTTGCGCCAGATGAGATACGCCCAGGTCACTTCGCGCCGGCCGAGCGCGGCTTCGGCGACGCGCTGCGCGCGTTTTTCGATGTCCTTCGCGATCCGCTCGGCTTCGCAGCGGCTCTCGAGCGCCGCGCCGATGTCGCGCACCATCTCCGCGGTCTCCAGCGCGTCCTTCGGGAACGAGTTGTGGCAGCGAACGCCGCGCGCCTCGAGCGCCTGCGCGTCCTCGAGGCGGTTCTCCTCTTCGTTGACGAGCACGAGGTCGGGTTTCAGCTCGACGATGCGCTCGACCTTGGGCGTCTTCGTGCCGCCGACCTTCTCGACCGCGCCGACCTGGTCCGCGGGATGCACGCAGTAGTCCGTGATGCCCACGAGTTCGTCACCGCGGCCGAGCGCGAAGACCAATTCGGTGAGGCTCGGGCAGAGCGAAACGATGCGCATCGCCGCCCGCTCAGCCCTTCGACTTGCCCTCGAGCTGGGCGATGAAAGCGTCCGCCTCGGCGATCGCCTTCTGCATGTCGCCGATCAGCGCGCCCACGTCGCTCTCGATGGACCCGAGATCGCCCTGCAGCGACGCGATCGCCTGCGCATTGAGGTTGTGCTTCAGGTACAGCACGTGGTCGCGCAGCGACACCAGCACCGGCGCCATCTTCGATTCGGCGTTCTTCATGGCCGCGATGAGCGTGCCGTAGCGCTTCTCGGTGTCCTTCAGGTTCGACTCGCTCTTGCGCTTGAGATCGGCGCTCTGCATCTGCCCGATCTCGTCGCGCCACTCGTCGAACAGCGCCTCGGAGACGTCCTCGATCCCCTTGATCTTCGAGCGCACCGCCTCGACGCGCGACTCGCACGACTCGTACTCGCGGTTGAGCTTCTCGTAGGTCGCCTCGAGCTTCCCGCCCTCGAACTTCGTCGCGGCCTTGAAGGCCTCCAGCGCGTTCGCGAACTGCTCCTTGGCGTCCTGCTGCGCCTCGCGCCCCTCCTCCACGCGGTCCACGAAGATCTCGCGCTTGTGGACGCCGAAGGCCTCCATCGTGCCGTAGTACATGGAGCTGCAAGAGGGCGCGACGCCCGCAGCGGCGAGCGCGAGCAAAACGGCGGCGAGAGTTCGATTCATAGTGGAGCCTGGCGAGGCGTGCGAAAGCACGGCGCCCGCGCGGCGTATCCTAGCGTTCGAGCGCTGCTAGCTCGCACGGAGCCACCTTCGTGCCGACCACGCGCCGCACCGTTGCAGTCCTGGCGTTGACGCTCGCCGTCGGCTTGGGGTTGCTCCAGCGCAGCGAGCGACGCGCAACCGCTTCGGGCGTGCGAAGCAATCCGTGTGCGAGCCAGGGCAGGCGGAGCGCCGTCTCACCGCGGCAGGCGTCGGTAAATTCGCTCGCGGAAGCGAGCGACGACCTGGCGCGAATCGAGTCCGCTCGTGCAGCCGCACCGACAGGCGCCTCCGTGCTCCGAGGCCGGCTTACGTACCGCTCGACGGCGCAGGGCGTGCCGTTCGGCGAGCTCACCGTCGAACGCAACGACGAAATCGTCGCGACCCTCGTGACCGACCGTGAGGGTTGGTTCGAGTCCGATCGAGAGTTGAGCTTCGGCTTGCTTGGCTTGTGGCCTCACGATGGCTTCAACGGGTTCCGCGGCTTCGACGAGCCGATTCTGGTGTCGCACACGGGCGAGCCGGTCGAGGTCGCTTGCCACTACCCGCCCACGCTGTTGCTGAGCGAGCCGTTGCCCGAAGGGGTGCTCGCCGACGACCTCGCCGTTCAGTTCGAGCGCGACGAGAGCTCGCCGTGCTCACCCCACGGCGCCGACGTGCGAGTGGTCGACGGGGTACGCTTCACTCGCGCGCCGCGCGATTGGGAAGCTCCGGACTCGCCCGCGGTGTTCACGCTTCAGGGAGGGTCGAGTGATTGGCGCGGAAGGGGCTCTGTCTTGGACGCACGTGGCGTCGTCGAAGCTCGGGTGCAGTGGTCCGTGGTCGCCACCCTCGAGATCCAAGTTCGCCCGCCAGCCGACGACGAGTTCGAGCGGGCCGTCGAGATCACGCTCGCGCTTGCGGGTAGCGAAAAGGCGCTTCGCTCCGTGCGTCGCGGACTTCCGACTCCGAACGGCGAGCCGATCGTGATGAAGTGTCTCGAGCCGGGCCTGTACGAGCTCACGGTCGAATCGTCGCGCTGCAAGCAATGGACCCGATCGATTCAAGCGATCGGCGGCGTGACGAATCGAGTCGAGGCGAAGCTCGAACGCGAGCCGCACGCGGGATCGATCGTGGTCGAGGTGACGAGCGAAAGCGGCGAACCCGTCCTGTACCCACACTCGGAGCGCGGTCCGCAAGACGTGAAGTGGGAGCGCTGGGCCGCGCAACACCCGCCGCCGCTGTGGACGAGCGACGGGATGCTGCAATCGATCGAAGCGAGCGCGCAGGAGTCCGGCGCCGGCCCATCGTGGATGCTGCGCTACGAGTATTTCGAGGTTCCGCTCGGCGAGTTCGAGATCTTCGTACATCACCCGCGCTTCGCAGTGGAACCCTCCGCTGGCCAGACTGCGCGCGGCGGCGACACGCTTCGCTTCCGTGTGCTCGATCGCTCCGAACCGATCGATCTCGGCTTCCGCGTCTTCGATGCCGCGAGCGGCGTGGAGCTGGAGAGTTTCGACATTGAGTTCGGAATCGATGGTTGGTGCGAGCGGCGCAGCGGCTTGGCCTCGGGCTCAGTCGTGTTTCGCGACGTTCCGGAAGGCGGCGCGCAGTGGTGGCAGGTGTCGAGCCGTGGCTACACGTGTGAATACGGCGAGGCGCGTCTCGCCCGTCCCGATGTGCGCGCGGAAGGCCGCCGACGCTGGGTGCATGTGGCGCTCGAGCGCGGCTGGCGCGCGTCGGTTGCGACGACCCGTCTCGGCGAACCGACAAGCATCGCCGACGTCGAGATCTACGCCGATGGAGTTCGAGTCGGCGCCACCGACGACGAGGGTTGGCTGGAGCTCGAGCTGCGCGCCCGGCCTGCGTCGATCGAAGCGTTCGCCAACGGTTGGAAACCGGCGCGACACGTGCTCGGCGCCTCGGACACTGCGGAGATGTGCCGAAAGCTCGAGCTCCAGCTCGAGCGCCATCCGTGAAGCCGCGGTGTGGGAGCGAAGCCCGCAGGCGCCCGCCGCGTAACGGGATTTTCAAGCGTTTCGCGGCCCCCGCGGAGGGAACTAGGGATTGGAATGGGGTGCAAGATGAGCGAAGTCCCCAGTGCCAAAGATCTGCCCTCGACGCCGAGATTCTCTCCCCCGATCGGAGCCACCAAGATGTTCCAGCTTCAACACCGAATGTTGTTTCCCGCCCTCGCGTTCGCCCTCGCTCTCACGAGTTGCAGCAGCGGAAGCGACAACGACAGCCAGGGAAATGTGGGCGTTCCGAGCGCGGTGACCCTCGAGGTCACCGACGCGCCGTTCGCGCACGGCATCGTGGAGAGCGCCGAGCTGTGGGTCGACCTCATCACGATCCGCGGCCCCAACGGCTTCCAGACGCTCCACGAAGGCTCGACGATCCAATTCGACCTTGCGCAACTGCGCAACGGCATCACGCAGGAACTCACGACGAACACGCTGCAACCCGGCGACTACGACCAGATCCGCCTGCGCGTCGTGGAAGGGGCGTTGCGATTGATCGACGGCGACGAATTCTCGACGGCGGCGGGCAACCTGCACCTCACGAGCACCGACACCGCGGGCTTGAAGTTCAACGTCGATCCGCCGCTTCAGGTCGGCGATGGGGTCGCGCGCACGCTGCTGCTCGACTTCGACCTCACGAAAACCTTCAAGGCAGTTCCTGGCAACGACCCCCTCAACGCTACTTCGTACCAGGTCCTGCCCGTCGTGAAGGTCTCGAACCTCTCGAAGACCGGCGAGTTCCGCGGCACGGTGGAAGAGGACGACGGCGCTGGCGGCTTGATCGGCGTCGGGGACGCGACGGTGTACGTGCTGCAGCCCGGCGAACTCAACCTCGGCAACGCGGTGCACAGCACGGCGACGGACTTCGACGGGAGTTACGCCGTCCTCGGCGTCGACCCTGGAACCTACGACCTCGTCGCGGACCTCAACGGGCGCGAATCGCGTCAAGACAGCCGCAGCGTGTCGGCGGGCTCGATCACGGTCGTCGACTTCGTGCTTCCCTGATCCGCAGCGGAGTTCTTCAGCCGCGCAAACGACTCGCCGCGTCCGCCAACGCGGCGAGTTTTCGTTCCGCCACTTCCGCGCTCGCCATCGGCCGGTCCGCGAACGTTCCGAAGCCACAGTCGGGGTTGAGCTGGATGCGCTCCGGCGCGACGAACTCGGTGAGCCGGCGCACGCGCTCGACGATCCACTCGGGGCTCTCGACCTCGCTCGTGCGCGGGTTCACGGCCCCGAAGCCGAGCACGCTCGAAGCGGGCAGTTGCTGCAGCGTCGAAAGCGGACCGGCGCGCTCGGTCGCGTACTCGAGCACGAAGGCGCCGAGCTGCATGCGCCGGAACGCGGGCATCAGCGGGTCGTAGGGACCCGAGAGCAGCACGTCTTCTCTCGTGCTCCAGTTGCCGCGGCAGACGTGAACCGCGGTGAGCGTGCCGGTCACGCCGGCGACGAGCTCGTTGAGCAGCGACACCGCGAGTTCGAGTTCGCTCTCGGGGCTCGCTTTGGCGGCGAGCGCGGCGCACATGAACGTGCGTGTCGCGGACTTGCCCGCCAGGACGAGCTCGGAGAGCACCGGCTCGTCGAACTGCACCACGTCGACGCCCGCAGCCGCCAGCTCGAGCAGCTCCTCGCGCAAGACGCGCACGACGTCGCGGTTGAGCTCCTCGCGCGTCGGGTACGGCCCCTCGCTCAAGGCCTTCACCCAGATCGAGCGCGAAAGCAGGTACGGACCCGGCAGGGTGACCTTGATCGCGCGCCGCGTGTGCGCGCGAAGGAACCTGTAGTCGTCGAGCACGAGCGGGCGCGTTCGCTGGAGCTTTCCAACCACGACCGGATTCTTGATCGCGAAGGCCGGGACATCGAGCGCGCGGAGCAGCGTTTCGAAGGCCGCCTTGTCCTCGACGTATTCGAGCAGTTGCGCGAGCGACATGAGCCGCAGGCCGTCGAGGCGCTCGCACAGAAACGAATAGAAGTTGTCGCGGCGCTGCTCGCCGTCGCTGACGATGTCGACCCCCGCGCGCTCCTGCGCCTCGAGCGACGCGAGCACGGCGCGATCGCGAATCTGCGCGAGATCCGCAGGCCGTTCGCGAACGGCCTTGGTGAGCCAATCCGGTCGCGGCCAACTGCCCACCACCGAAACCGAGTAAGGCACCGCGCTCATCCGATCCTCCGCAGTTCCCAGCGCTGCTGCGCCGCGCCGACCAGCGAGCTCACCACGGGCGAGCGCGCGACGGTCTGCTTCCAGAGCTCCTCGAGTTCCTCGTCGCCTCCGTTCGCATCGACGTACAGCACGCCGTGCACGTGCGACAGGCCCGCGCTTCCCGACTCGTCCAGCCCCAGGAAGCGCAGCACGTTGTCGAGCTTCGCGCCGATCGACAGCTCGGCCGCGCGCAGCTCGAGACCGCGCTGCGAGAGCCGCCAGGCGAAGCCCGACACGAGGCATCCGCCCACGGCCGCGAGCAGCGTCTCCACCGCGGCAGGCGCTTCGTCGGCGGTCTCGAAGCTGGCCGGCTGGCCGACGTCGAGCGCGTGGTTCCTCGCATAGACGCGCGTCTTCAAACCGCCGGTCCACGCGGCTCGCACTTTCCACTCGAACTCGCGCGCCTTTCGCAGGTCGTCGCCGAGCTCCGCGTCGCCCGCGCCCTTGCGCAGCAAGTAGTGCGTGTTGCGGCCCTCGCCCGCGCGCACGTCGAGGATCTCGTGGCCCACCATGCGGCACCACGCGGGCAGATCTTCCTTCACGCTCGTCTCGCGCGAGACGAGTTCGAGCACGCCGCCGAGCGGCAGCGGCTCGATCGCCTCGCGCAGGATCAAGAGCAGCCCGCTGCCGCAGTCGAGGTCGCCGCCGTCGAGCGTCTTGTCGGGCGAGCTGCGCCGCGACGGGTCCGGCTGGACGGCCATGCGCCGCTCAGTAGGAGACGCAGGGGCTGCCGTCGGACAGGAACTCGACCAGCTTCGCGCCGCCGACGATCGTCGCTCCCGCGATCAAGCTGTTCTCGTCGAGTCCGCGCTTCTTGAAGCACGGGGAACACACGAACACCTTCCCGCCGGCCTTCACGAAATTGCTCATCAGCTCGCGCAGCGGCGCGAATCCCGCCTCCTCGATGTCGTCGGCGTAGCCCTTCACGGCCAGACGCACGCCCTCGATGCTGAGGAACACCATCGTCTCCTTGTTGGAAGCCACCGCGGCGTTGGCCACCACGAAGGCGACCGTCGCTTTGTCGGTGTCGTTCTTCGACCAAGTCAGGCTGACGCAGAATTTCCCGGCCATGTTTCAGCTTCCCTTTCGGATCCAGTAGTGAGGGTGCTCCGCTGCGATCAGCTCGTGCCCGCTCATCCGGCACCACGCCGGCAAGTCTTCGGGCGCGCCCGGATCGTGCGCGATGAGCTCGAGCACGCCGCGCGGAGGCAGCGCTTGGAAGCGGAAGAAGAGCTCGAGCACGAGCTCGCCGCAGCCCATGGCGCCGGCATCCCAGCGCTGGGGATCCCGGGGCTCGTGAGGTTGCGGCTCTTCCATCGCGTCCGGTGATTGTGCCGCGCGGAGGCCCGCGGCGCGAAGGCTTCACGGCGGCGTGATCGCAAAGACCGAGTTCGGGATCTCGACGTCCACGCGCGGCGAGAAGAACGTCGTCGTTTCGGTGGTGAACTTCGAGACCAGCGACAGCGCCGCGCCCTTGGGCAGGAGCACGCGCTCGACGGTCGGATCGAAGTAGGTGCGCTCGTGGTGCCGGCGCAGAAGTCGCGACTGCTTGTCGATCCAATAGGTCTCGGGCCGGCCCTCGCGGCGCGCGGCGACGCGCCAACACGAATGCCCGTCGATTTCGTCCTCGCCCGCGATCTCCGCGCTCTCCACGTCCGCGAGCGTGTCCGCGCCGTCGAGTCCGAGCAGCAGCCGCGGCGCGCGGCACGTCGTGCCGAGATAGAGCAGCTCCTCCGAGCGCAGCGCGCTCGCCAGGCCGTCGAAGCGCGCCGTCCGCGGAGTCTCCTCGGCGAGGAAGGTCGACCACTCGCGCACTCCGCCCGCGTCGGTCCACAGCGCATAGTGCGGCCACTCGAGCTCCGGGCCGAGCGTGCGCTCCTTGAACTCGAACAGCAGCTTCTCGGGCCGCACGAAGGCCGTTTGAAACGACTTGCGCGACGTGCGGCGCTGCCAGGGCTTCGGACCGTTGACGATCACGTCCACGAGCTCGCCCACGTCCTGGTAGCTGCCGCACTCGGCGTAGCGTTCGGCCATGCGCACGAGGAGCGCAACGGCGCTCGACGGCTCGCCGCTCATGCGCGGCCTTCGATCGGGATGAGGCGGTAGCGCTTGCCGTCGCGCTCGAGGCGGCCGAACGCGTGGTGTTCGTCGTGGTAGAAGAGCCCGGTCCAGCCGTGCTCGGCCGCGCGTTCGAGCCACGCCGAACGCTGTTCGAAGGAGCGCACGACATCGATGTCGTAGGCCATGATGTACGGCGGCTGGATGTGGTGCGTGGTGGGCACGACGTCGGACCAGAAGATCGCGCCGGGGCGCTCGGGGTCGGTGCTCTCGCCGTCGAGCACGATCACGGACACGCCGTCGGAGTGGCCGCCGAGCTGGTGCGCGACGAGGCCGGGGAGCACTTCGAACTCGCCTTCATAAGCGCGCAGCAGGCCGGCGCGTTCGAGCGGCTCGACATCCTCGGCGCGGTACGAACCCTTGCGAGCGTGGCCGGGACGGGACGCCATCGCGATTTCGATGCGCGGCGCGAAATGCTGCGCGTTGCGGAACAGGGGGACGAGTTGGCCGTCGCGCTCGACCACCGCCGCGCCGATGTGGTCCCAGTGGCAGTGCGAAGCCACGACGTGCGTGATCTCGTCCGGCGCGACTCCGCACGCGCGCAGCGACGACTCGAGCGTCGTCGTCGGCTCGAGCCCGTAGATGCGCCGCCACTTCTCGTCCCAGCGCTGGCCGACGCCGACCTCGATCACGACCTTGTCCGCGCCGCGCTCCGCGAGAAAGGGGCGCAGGGCCATGCGGATCGTGTTGTCGGGCTGCGGCGGCGTGAGCGAGGCCCACAGATTCTTCGGCACGACGCCCCACATCGCGCCGCCGTCGAGGCGGAAGAAGCCGTCGGAGAGGGCGCGGACGCGCCACCCGCCGGCCTCGATGCTTCTCGGCTGGAACGGCGCCCTCGCGACCCCTGCGCTGCTCGGTGCTTGATTCACCGCCCCATCCCAGCGGCCTCGCACGGGGCGGTCAAGCGCGCAACTCGCGGGCGGGCCCGGCTTCGACGCGCGTGCGCGAACAAAAGCGGCCACTCCGGGCTTGATGGCAGCCAACCTTAGACTTAGTCTAAATACCGTCATGAGCCAGCCCAAGCCCGCCTCTCCCAGGTCGCCGCGCTCCGCGAAGTCGGAGGTCTCGGTCCACGCCCAGCGCGCCGTCGCGGAGCAGCTCGAGCGACACGGCGTGCGGCCTTCGGCCCAGCGCGTCGCCATCGCGAGCTACGTGCTCGACACCCAGGACCACCCTTCCGCCGACCAGGTCTGGGCGCGCGTGCAGGTCCAGTTCCCGATGGTGTCGCGCGCGACGGTCTACAACACGCTGCGCCACTTCACCGAGA